>CAYUKO010000148.1:0-9096 GCA_964445375.1 uncultured Roseburia sp. | reverse complement strand
TAGAATCATTGAGAAAAAACAACGAAAAAGTTGCCAACGATTACTTGACACAAACGTATGTATTTTATCTCTTGATTTTTACTCCGCCGTTTAGTATATTTATTATGGTATAGGAGGATTACTAGCTATGGATGAAATGACTAGAGTAGCCGTAGATGCCATGGGTGGCGACAATGCCCCTGTTGAACTTGTAAAGGGTGCAGTGGAAGCGGTAAATGAGAATAAGAAGATTAAAGTATATCTGACTGGTAAGGAAGATATCGTTAAACAGGAATTGAGTAAGTATACATATGATGCAGACCGTATTGAGGTTGTTAATGCAACAGAAGTAATTGAAACAGCAGAGCCTCCGGTTATGGCGATCCG
Organism: uncultured Roseburia sp.; assembly: GCA_964445375.1. Taxonomy (GTDB): domain Bacteria; phylum Bacillota; class Clostridia; order Lachnospirales; family Lachnospiraceae; genus COE1. The sequence continues at coordinate 8,730 of CAYUKO010000148.1, read as the reverse complement.
TAAGAAGAAGGATTCTTCTCTCGTGGTGGCGTTGAATTTGGTTAAGGATGGTACCTGTGATGCATTTGTTTCAGCAGGAAGTTCCGGTGCCGTTTTAGTTGGTGGACAGATTATTATTGGTAGAATTAAGGGAATTGAAAGAGCACCCCTTGCTCCATTGATTCCAACAGAAAAGGGATGTTCTCTTTTAATTGATTGTGGTGCGAATGTAGATGCAAGACCTTCTCATCTTGTACAGTTTGCCAAGATGGGTTCCGTATATATGGAAAATGTTATGGGCGTAGACAAGCCTAGAGTAGCCATTGTAAATATTGGTGCTGAAGAAGAAAAGGGAAATGCACTTGTAAAAGAAACTTTCCCGCTGTTAAAGAATTGTCCTGAGATTAATTTCATCGGAAGTATTGAAGCAAGAGATATTCCGACAGGTTATGCAGATGTTATTGTTTGTGAAGCGTTTGCAGGAAACATCATCTTAAAGATGTATGAGGGCGTTGGAGCAACTTTACTGAAAAAGGTAAAAGGCAGTCTGATGTCATCACTTAGAACCAAAATTGGAGCATTGCTTATTAAGCCTGCATTGAAGGCAACGTTAAAGGGATTCAGTCTGGAAGAATATGGCGGAGCACCTTTACTTGGATTGAACGGGCTTGTCGTAAAGACACACGGAAGCTCCAAATCGGTTGAAATTAAGAATTCAATTCTGCAGTGTATGACATTTAAAGAGCAGAAGATTAATGAAAAGATAAAAGAAAAAGTAATCCTAAAAGATGAATAGGGAAGGACCTGAGAAGATGGAATTTGAAGCTTTAAAAAAGGCTATGGCAACCATTTTGGGAATGGATCCCAACGAGATAGAGATGGATATGGAGTTCCTTGCAGATTTAGGAGCTGATTCGCTGGATGTGTATCAGATTGTAATGGGCGTTGAGGAAGAATTAGGCATAACAATTCCATCGGAGCCTCTACAGAACATAACAACAGTTCGAGAGGCTGTTGAGTTGATTAAAAGTGTGAAATAAGCGAAGAAGCCCTGATAAGGGGCTTTTTCTGTGAATAACGGATGAAAAATGTAAAAAGATTTCTTCACTTTTTTAGAAAGGCATGGTTATATAAATGCGTGATATGAATGAAGTTCTGGAGGAATTGCAGGAGAAGATAGGCTATCGATTTCAAGATATAAGTCTTTTGAAACAGGCGCTTACCCACAGTTCTTTTGCCAATGAACAGAAAATCAATAAATTAAAGAATTATGAAAGACTGGAGTTCCTTGGAGATGCAGTTCTTGAGCTGGTTTCCAGCGAGTTTCTGTTTAAAGAGAACCCGGATATGCCGGAGGGACAGCTTACAAAATTGAGAGCTTCTATGGTATGCGAACCGGCGCTTGCATATTGTGCAAGAGACTTGGATATTGGTTCTTATATTTTGCTGGGAAGAGGAGAAGAAGCGACAGGTGGAAGAAAGCGAGATTCTATTACTTCCGATGTCATGGAAGCAATCATTGGTGCTATTTTCCTGGATGGTGGAATAGAAAGTGCCAAAAAGCATATTTATCGGTTTATCCTGTCTGATTTGGAACATAAGATATTGTTCTATGACAGTAAGACCATTTTGCAGGAAGAGATTCAGAAGAATAAGGATGCCAAGCTTCGTTATGAGCTGATTGGTGAAACAGGTCCGGAGCATGACAAACAGTTTCATGTAGAAGCATATCTGAACGATGTCCTGATTGGCGCAGGCGTTGGAAGGACTAAGAAAGCGGCTGAACAGCAGGCTGCCTATGAAGCATTACTTAAGATAAAGGCAAATAAAAAGAAATAGCTGTTGGGGGAAATGAATGTATTTAAAGAGTATAGAAGTACAAGGGTTCAAATCTTTTGCAAATAAAATAAACTTTGAATTTCATCAGGGAATTACCGGCATCGTAGGACCAAATGGTTCGGGTAAGAGTAATGTTGCCGATGCGGTCAGATGGGTTCTTGGTGAGCAGCGTATCAAGCAGCTTCGAGGAGAGTCCATGCAGGATGTCATTTTCTCGGGAACAGAGCTAAGAAAGCCGTTAGGCTATGCTTATGTTGCCATTACCTTTGATAATGCGGATCATAAGCTTGCAATCGACTATGAAGAAGTTACGGTAGCAAGAAGAATATACCGTTCCGGAGAAAGTGAATATTCGATTAATGGAACACCATGCCGATTGAAGGATGTGAATGAGCTTTTCTATGATACCGGTATCGGTAAGGAAGGTTATTCTATTATCGGACAGGGTCAGATTGAAAAGATTTTAAGTGGTAAGCCGGAGGAAAAGCGTGAGCTTTTTGACGAAGCGGCAGGTATTGTAAAGTTCAAAAAGCGTAAGGCAACGGCACAGAAGAAGCTTGAGGATGAGAAGCAGAATCTTGTACGTGTGAATGATATTTTGAGCGAGCTTGAAAAGCAGGTCGGACCTTTAGAGAAGCAGTCAGAAAAAGCGAAGATATATTTAAAAAAGAAGGAAGAACTCAAGGAACTTGATGTGAATATGTTCCTTCTTGAAAATAGTCGAATCAGAGAACAACTTGCTGGTGTGGAAGAAAAATATCGTATTGCCAAGGATGATTATGATGAGACCATCGAGCAATATGAGAAGGTTCGAACCGAATATGACAGTATTCAGTCCAGAATCGAAGAACTTGAGCAGGAAATCGAAAGTACGAGAAATACATTAACTGACACGAGTGTCATGAGAGGAAAGCTCGAAGGTGAGATTAATGTATTAAAGGAACAGATTAAGAGCGCTCAGGGAAATGAACAGCATTTTAATGAGAGAATTACATCAATTGAAGCACAATTGCAGGAAAAGGAGTCTGAGAAGGCTAAAATTCTGGAAAGTAAGGCTGTTTTTGACCAAAAAGTTGCAGAATTAGAGCAGGCAAGAAATGAAGCAAAAGGTTCTTTATCACAGGTGCAGGCAAGAATCGAAGAACTGAATCAGTTGATTGAGGTTAACAAGAATAAGATTATTCAGACCTTAAATGACAGAGCAAACATCAAGTCAAAGATGAGTAGCTTTGATACGATGATGGAACAGCTTCGTATTCGTAAGGCTGAGTTGAATTCCAGATTGCTTCGTGCTAAGAGTGATGAGGCAGAACGTGATGCAGAGATTCAGGCATTACAGGATGAATTCAAGAGTATCAATGATGATATTATAGAGACTAACAACCATTTGACACAGATGGATGAAGATAATTCAAAGTTTCGTGAGAAATTATCCGGTAAGGATGAGGAAATCCGCAATCTGCAATCAAAATACCAGAGTCTGAAATCAAAGCTGGATACTATTACCAACCTGACCGAACGTTATGAGGGCTATGGTAACAGTATTCAGAAGGTTATGGAGCAGAAGGATAAGAACCAGGGCATCGTAGGTGTTGTTGCGGATATCATCAAGGTTGATAAGGAATACGAAACAGCCATTGAGACAGCATTAGGCGGTAACATTCAGAATATCGTTACGGATGATGAAGAGACGGCTAAGAAGATGATTGGTTTCTTGAAGAAGAACCGTTTCGGACGAGCAACGTTCCTTCCTTTGACCAGTATTACAAATCCACAGGAATTCAAGACACCGGATGTTTTGAAGGAAAAGGGTGCTATCGGACTTGCAGATTCGCTTGTTAAGACGGATCCGAAGTATGCGAATGTAGCCAAGGCAATGCTTGGACGAATCGCAGTAATCGATAATATTGACAATGCCGTTAAGATTGCACGTAAATATGACTATGGTGTCAGAATGGTTACCTTAGAGGGTGAACTTTTGGTACCGGGTGGTGCTATCAGTGGTGGTGCATTCAAGAATAATTCCAATCTTTTGGGTAGAAGACGAGAAATTGACGAATTGGAAGAAAGATTGAAATCTACCAAGGAAGCATTGGATAAGGCAAATAAGGAGTTAGAGAATCTTCGTGCTGAGAGAACTAGGCTTAGACAGGCGATTGAGGAAGAAAAGGCGAAGCTTCAGGAGTTGTTCATTAAGCAGAATACAGCAAGAATGAATGTTGTGGCTGCCGAGGAACGTAAGAATGAAGCAGAAAAGGGCTTTGGTGATCTGAAGCTGGAAGAGCAGGATATCGAGCAAAAGGTTCAGGAAATTAATCAGGATAAGGAGTCTATTCAGGATGAATTAAAGGCTTCTGAGAATGATGAGAAGACGATTGAACAGGAGATTCAGACATACCAGAAGGAATTAGAAACCTATCGTATGGAAGAATCAGATAAGACTGGATTAGTTGGCGAATGGGATGTAGAATATGAGAAGATGCTTCAGAAGCAGGAATTCGAACAGACCAATCTTGACCGAATCGAGGGCGAGATTACAAGACTTGCCGGAGAACTTGCTGAAGTGAAGGAAGGTCTTGTGAATTGTCAGGCAGAGGTTGAACAGAGACAGCATAACATAGAAGAGCTTTCAAAGACCATTGATGCTTCGCATTCGGCACAGTCTGATGCGGAAATCTCGTTGAAAGAGAAGCAACAGACAAAGGATGAATTATCCCAGAAACAGAAGAATTTCTTCTCAACACGGGAAGAGATTTCAGAACGCAAGAATGCATTGGATAAGGAAGTATATCGTCTCAATTCACAGAGAGAAAAGCTGGAAGAATCCATGGAGAGCCAGATTAATTACATGTGGAATGAGTATGAGATTACACTCAGCAGTGCGGCAGGAATGCGTAATGAGGAAATGACCGACATTTCGGCAATGCGAAAGCAGATATCTTCCATTAAGGATGAAATCAAGAAGCTGGGCGATGTAAACGTAAATGCAATTGAAGATTATAAGAATCTGATGGAGCGTTATACATTCCTTAAGAATCAGCATGACGATTTGATTGAGGCAGAAAAGACACTGGAAGGCATCATTCAGGAGCTTGATACAGCAATGCGTAAGCAATTTGCTGAGAAATTTGAAGAAATCAAGCGAGAGTTTGATAAAGTATTCAAGGAACTGTTTGGTGGCGGTAAGGGAACCTTAGAGTTGATAGAGGATGAGGATATTCTGGAAGCAGGTATTCGTATTATTGCACAGCCGCCAGGAAAGAAGCTGCAGAATATGATGCAGTTATCAGGTGGAGAGAAATCCTTTACAGCAATTGCATTGTTGTTTGCTATTCAGAATCTGAAACCTTCGCCGTTCTGTCTTCTTGACGAGATTGAAGCTGCTTTGGATGAACAGAATGTAAGCAGATTTGCCAAATATCTGAATAAGCTTACAAAATATACTCAATTTATTGTTATTACCCATAGACGTGGTACAATGGAACAGGCAGACCGATTGTATGGTATTACCATGCAGGAAAAGGGTGTATCTACTTTGGTTAGTGTCAGTTTGATTGATAACTCGTTGGATGATTAATTCTTTTTGAATAGTAGATTTGTGTGTAGGCATGGATTTACAAATAGATAGACAGGAGGTAAATATGGCAGAAGAAAAAATGGGCTTTTTTGCCCGACTCAAAAATGGTTTAACCAAGACAAGAGATAATATCGTTTCCGGTATTGATGCTGTATTCCATGGTGCTTCGGAAATTGATGAGGATTTCTATGAGGAACTTGAAGAAACGTTGATTATGGGTGATATCGGTGTCAATGCAACAAACGATATCGTAGAACGTATGAAGGCGGCTGTAAAAGAAAAGCATTTGAAACAACCATCAGAGTGCAAAAAGCTGCTTGTGGAAAGCATTAAGGAACAGATGAAGGTAGGAGAGACTGCCTATGAATTTGAGAAAAGACAGTCTGTCATTTTCGTTATCGGCGTAAATGGCGTAGGAAAAACAACTTCCGTAGGAAAGCTTGCTGGTATTTTAAAGGGACAAGGGAAAAAGGTTCTTATCGCAGCAGCAGATACCTTCCGAGCAGCAGCAGGAGAACAGCTTGCAGAGTGGGCTAACCGTGCCGGCGTAGACATGGTTGGCGGTAAGGATGGAGCAGATCCGGCATCTGTTATCTATGATGCGGTAAATGCTGCAAAGGCAAGAAATGTAGATGTGCTGATCTGTGATACAGCAGGAAGACTTCATAATAAGAAGAATCTGATGGAAGAACTTAAGAAGATGAATCGAATTATTGACAGAGAGTTCCCGGATGCATATCGTGAGAATTTAATCGTTCTAGATGGAACAACGGGACAGAATGCATTATCACAGGCAAGAGAGTTTGGTGAGGTTGCAGACTTGACCGGTATTATTCTTACAAAAATGGATGGTACGGCAAAGGGCGGTATTGCGGTTGCGATTCAGTCAGAACTGAACGTTCCGGTAAAATATATAGGTGTCGGCGAGACAATTGAAGATTTGCAGAAATTTGATGTAGACGAATTTGTAAATGCCTTGTTTGATATTAAACCTGAGGAAGAAGTAGAAGCAGTTTAATTTTTCACACAACATGTATAGAACGATAAGAAGTGATACATGATAATAAGGAGAATAGCTATGGCAGATATGTTAACATTAGAAAAATTTGAAGAAGCATCTGAAATTGTGAAAGAAGTTACATCTGAAACAAAACTGATTTACAGTGATTTCTTAAGCAACCAGACAGGAAACAAAGTGTATTTAAAGCCTGAAAATATGCAGGTTACAGGTGCCTATAAGTTAAGAGGTGCCTATTACAAAATCAGCACTCTGACTCCGGAAGAAAGGGCGAAGGGTTTGATCACTGCATCAGCAGGAAATCATGCACAGGGCGTTGCTTATGCAGCTAAGAAATATGGTGTTAAGGCAGTTATTGTTATGCCTACGACAACACCACTTATGAAAGTAAACAGAACAAAGAGCTACGGTGCTGAAGTCGTTTTAAAGGGTAATGTATATGATGAGGCCTGTGAATATGCTTATCAGCTGGCAGAGGAAAATGGATATACTTTCATCCATCCATTTGATGATTTGTCAGTAGCAACAGGACAGGGAACCATTGCAATGGAAATCTTTAAAGAGCTTCCACTTGTTGATATCATTCTTGTTCCAATCGGAGGCGGCGGGCTTGCAACAGGTGTATCAACACTTGCAAAGCTTTTAAATCCAAAGATTAAAGTAATTGGTGTAGAGCCTGCAGGCGCAAATTGTATGCAGGAATCTTTGAAAAATGGCGATGTTACAACACTTCCTGGTGTAAATACCATTGCAGATGGTACAGCAGTAAAGACACCGGGTAAGAATATTTTCCCATATATTAAGCAGAACCTGGATGATATTATTGCAGTACCAGATGAAGATTTAGTAGTATCCTTCCTTGATATTGTAGAAAATCATAAGATGGTTGTTGAGAATTCAGGTCTTCTTACTGTTGCAGCATTAAGACGCTTGAATGAGAAGAATAAGAGAATTGTTTCTATTCTTAGTGGTGGAAATATGGATATCATTACTATGTCTTCTGTTGTGCAGCAGGGATTGATTTTCAGAGACAGAATCTTTACCGTTTCCGTATTGCTTCCGGATAAGCCAGGCGAACTTACTAAGGTATCAGAAGTGATTGCTAAGGAAAGCGGTAACGTAATTAAGCTGGAACATAATCAGTTTGTATCTATCAATAGAAATGCAGCAGTAGAGCTTCGTATTACTCTTGAGACCTTTGGAACAGATCATAAGAATCAGATTATCAAGGCTCTTGAGGAAAATGGATATCAGCCAAGACAGGTAAGAACCAATATTTAATGTGCAGCAGCCAAGAATTCAGTTTACAATCCTTACATAGTATTATTGTATAAATATGGAAAGGACATATTGGATTATGAAAGGTTTGGCTGATCATACAAAAAGTATAATAAAAGAGATTAGAAACTGCGCTTTGATTTCGGTTGCATCGGTTATCTATGCAATTGCAATCAGCATGTTTCTGAATCCGAATGATATAGCGCCGGGAGGAATCACCGGCGTTGCTATTTTGATCAATCGGTTTACCAAGATTCCGGTCGGCACCTTGAATTTGATACTGAATATTCCGATTGTTCTATTGGGATTATGGAAGTTTGGATTTCGGTTTATTATCTCTACTTTGTATGCGCTTGGTTTGATTGCGGTATTAACCAATAAGTTCGCTTCTTATGGAGCAATAACCAATGACTTATTGATTGCATCGGTGCTGGGAGGCTGCCTGGTTGCCATTGCACTTGCTATGATTTTCAAGGCGGGAGCAACATCGGGTGGAACAGATATTATTATAAAAATACTTCGTTTAAAGTGGAAACATATTAAAACGAATGTATTTTTTCTGATTATGGATTCCATGGTAATTCTGGCTTCGTGGATTGTGTTTCGTGATATGACAGTGGCTTTTTATGGCGGTGTTGCGGTTGTAATCAGCTCTAAAGTTATGGATTACTGGCTGTATGGTTCGGATGAAGCCAAATTAATCTATATTATCAGTACACAGCCTGAAAAGATAAAGCAACGTATTATGGAGGAACTTGAAATTACAGCAACTGTGATACAGGCAAAGGGCGCTTACTCCGGTGATGAAAGGGAAGTGCTGATGACCGTTATGCGAAAACAGATGGCACCAAGAGCAGAAGAAATTGTGAAAGAAGAAGATAAACATGCTTTTATGATTGTATCCTCGGCAAGTGAAATTTTTGGCGAAGGCTACAAGGATATTATGAGAGATGGCATATAGGGGGAACGGTAGAGATATCGTTTCTCTTTTTTTCTTGCAATAAATATAAAAAAGTGAGAAAATTTATTATATATACAC
>CAYUKO010000147.1:0-9359 GCA_964445375.1 uncultured Roseburia sp. | reverse complement strand
AATTTGATCCGGATTCAAAACTTAGAGCTACTATGATTGAAGTATATCAGGAGATGTTCCATGAAGAGCCTAAGGTGGAAGCGTTACATGCCGGATTAGAATGTGGAATTATGATAGCAAAGATACCAGGGCTAGATTGTGTATCCTTTGGACCGAATATCTATGATATTCATACAACAGAGGAACGGCTTAGTATTTCGTCTACAGAAAGAATGTGGAATTATATTCTTGAAATTTTAAGGAGAAAGTAATATTTTGAAAAAAATAGATAAATAATTAATAGTGAAGAGAACGAAGGAGAAAGACATGGCAGATAATTTTAGAGAATTTTACAGTGGGGGAAAGGCTAATAATACTACAGGTAATAAAGGCAAGAAAGAAAAGAAAAAGAATGGAGCCACTGTTGGTATTGCGATAGCAGTTTTAATGTTGGCAATTATTTCTTATGAATCCGTTTATTCGATTAGAGAGCAGGAGCAGGGAGTTGTAACTACTTTTGGGAAGGCAGGAAGTGTTGTAACATCAGGTTTACACTTTAAGATTCCTTTTGTTCAGAAGGTAACAAGGGTTAATACAACAATTCAGGGATTTCCGATTGGATATTCGGGAACTTCTGAAACCAGTGAAAACGAAGAGGCGTATGCAGCAGAATCCCTTATGATTACATCGGATTTTAATTTTGTAAATGTTGATTTCTATGTTGAGTATAAGGTATCTGATCCGGTAAAGTATCTGTATAATTCGCAAGAGCCAGAAGCAATACTCAAGAACATTTCACAGGCAGCTATTCGTAATGTAGTAAGCAACTATACGGTAGATGATGTCATTACAACAGGAAAGAGTGAGATTCAGGCAGCTATTCGTGAAATGATTGTTCAGAAGCTTGAAGAGCAGGATATCGGTCTTATGCTTGTAAATATCTCTATGCAGGACGCAGAACCACCTACACAGGAAGTCATTGAGGCATTCAAGGCAGTTGAAACGGCAAAGCAAGGAAAAGAGACTGCGATTAATAATGCAAATAAATATCAGAATGAGAAAATACCAGAAGCAAAGGCAAACGCAGACCAGATTATACAGGATGCAGAGGCCGAAAAGCAGGCAAGAATTAATGAAGGTACCGCGCAGGTAGTACGTTTTACTGAAATGTATGAAGAATATACGAAGAATCCGTTGATTACGAAGCAGCGTATGTTCTATGAAGCAATGGAGGATGTATTACCTGGTGTTAAACTCATTATTGATGATGGAAGCGGAGATTTAAATAAGACATTGTATTTGGATGAACTTAAGATAGAAGGAATTGAGGGAACAACTACATCATCACAGAAGAATACGAATGAATCTGCGGAAAGTACACAGTAGGAGGAAAATGCAATGGAAAAGAAAATTGGTAGAGTAACTGGTATCGTCGTAGTTGTGGCAGCTTTGATTATTGTATTGAATTCTGCTTTTGTAATACGCGAGAATCAATATGGAATTGTCAAAGAATTTGGGAAAATAGAAAAAGTTATTTCAGAGCCAGGTTTATATTTTAAGGTTCCAATGGTGCAGGAAGTAGATACAGTATCAAAAGAATTGCTTTTATATGATATAGCTAAATCTGATGTCATTACCAAGGATAAGAAATCCATGATTGTTGATAGTTTCGTATTATGGCGTGTTACAGATCCTAAGGTATTTGCACAGACTTTGAATACTTCTACGGTAAATGCGGAAGGAAGAATTGATGTAGCAGTTTATAATGCAGTAAAGAATGTAATTAGTAGCATGACACAAAATGATATTATTGCAGCAAGGGGACAGGAATTGACCAATCATATCATGGCTAATGCAACTAGCTCCATTGGTCAGTATGGAATTGAAATTGCAACAGTAGAAATTAAGTTACTGGATTTACCGGAAGATAATAAGGACGCAGTATTTGAACGTATGATATCAGAGAGACAGAATATTGCAGCAACATATACAGCAGAAGGTAATGCAGAGGCTCAGGTTATTCGTAATACAACAGATAAAGAAGCTGCACTTTTAATATCAGATGCCAATAAACAGGCTGAGATTTTAAAGGCAGAGGGCGAAGCAGAGTATATGAGAATTATGTCAGAGGCATATAATGATGAAGCAAAAGCCGACTTCTATAGTTTTACCAGAAGTCTTGATGCATTGAAAAACTCAATACAGGGTGGAGATAAGACAATTATCCTCGATAAGGACTCTCCTCTTGTTCAGATTTTTTATCAATAAAATACTATGAATAGAGATTGATATAACAGAAAGCTATTTATCGTTTGAGATAAATAGCTTTCTGTCTTTTTTACAGTCTTTCAATAACGAAACATATCGTAAGTGAGCTATATTTTTCTTATTTTATAATTACATATCGGCTTCGCCGTCACCAAGACGCATGTAGAATGTAATCAGATATAATCCACAAAGACCTACAAGCGCGTAAATAATACGGGAAATCCAGGACATGCTTCCGAATATGAAAGCAACCAGATTGAAATCAAAGAATCCAATTAATCCCCAGTTGATAGCGCCAATGATAGTTATGGTCAATGCGATACAGTCTAAAAATTTATTACGCATATTTTAATCCTCCTTTTTACGTTAGTATGTACCAATGAAGGCAATTATATACGATATTTTCCTGTGTCAAAATTTTAATGTAATAGAGTTTTTTATAGGAAAAATAAGGAAAATGAAAAGATTTTTGAAAAAAATTATGTAAACAAATTGAATTAGTCATTTTTTTGTGATATTCTAAGAATGCGTGTAAGCGGTAAGGATTATTGTAAAGCAGGATATAAATTGGATGATACATTATAAATATCCCCTGCGGTTGTAACAAGGAGGAGTAAAACACATGAAAAGAGTTAGTTCAGTAGCAAAAGAGAAGAACGCAAAGGCAGAAGCAGCAAAGACTGTAGCAAAGAAGGTTGTAGCTAAGGTAGAACCAGTTAAGACAGAAGAGTTTAAGCAGGAAAAACTTGTTGAAACAGAAAAGGTTGAAGCTGCAGTAGAGAAAAAGGAAGAGAAGAAGCCTGTTGAAAAGAAAGCAGTAGAGAAGAAGCCTGTTGCAAAGAAAACAGCAGAGAAGAAGGCAGTAGCTGTTCAGGAAGAAGTTTTTGTACAGTATGGTGAACAGGAAATATTCACTGCTAATGTTGTAGACAGAGTAAAAGCTGCTTATGTTGCAGAAGGACATGCTGCTGATTCTATCGAAAAGATTAGAGTGTACATTAAACCATTTGAGAATATGGTATATTATGTTGTAAATGATGACTATGCTTCTGGCATCAGCTTATTCTAAGAAAGATTGATAATAAAAGAGATTGATACATAAAGCTCTGGTTTTATACCGGAGCTTTTTTAAAAGACTGACAATATAGGACAAAAGGACTAATCGTGCAACTTCTTCCAGAAGGGTTGACTATGTACGAAAGTACTATTATAATAAACCATGGTGAGTATTTAATAGGGCAAAGCCGAGAGAAATCCGGTGACGCAAAGCTATAGGGTCTTGCTATTTTAATAGGATGACAGCCAGTTGCGCATAGATTGGTACTGAACAGTGGAGTCTGTTCAGTACTTTTTTGATTGATAATTTGATTTATACATTAAGAAGCGGGATCACCAGAGAAGGTGATGTGTAGACATTCTTTTTCCTCCTGTGTCAGATTAGTTAATTGACTAATGATAATTCGACTATCGGTTTCTTTGGCATCACATAGTAAATAGATAATATCTGTTAGCTGTGCAACGATGTCTTTCATTCGAATCGTATCAATTCTTTCATATTTCGAACTATCTTTCATATTAAAACCATGCCTTTCTACAATTCTGCCAATTTGCGAAAAATACAAATTGGTTGTGTGAAAAAATTCCGTTTATGGATTTTCACGCGAACCTCCTGTTAAATCCCAATAAATGAGTTAACATAAATTATTATTGTTTTTTCTTTAGATAGATAGTATCATTTTATAGAGAAACTTGTGTGTCACAATTTGAAAAAAAAAGAAAAGTTAAAATGGAAAAAAGTAATACCGGAAGGTTACTAGGGTGAAACAATGCACAAATTAGAACTTAAGGACGCATTTATCGAAACGTTGGAGAGAGAAAGGACGTTACGTGGGTGGACTCAGTGGGAAATGGCTGATAAGCTTGAAATGTCCGTTCCAGGATATCGGAAGATGGTATCTGGATTGACGGATTCGATATCACTGTATACGGCATATCGTGCATCAGTTATTTTGAATATGCCAATTCCTACGCTGTTTGGAAGTCAGGATTTTAAGGATCAGTTATATGATAAGTTATATCATATGCCAATTTCTACATGCAGAAGAGTGGACTATTATCTGGAACATGATGAGAAGATTCGTTTGGCACAGAATACAAGCACAAACCAAGAGAGAATGATAGATGTCATTACTTTATCGGGATATATGAAGGATGGAATGGATTTTGATTCTGGAATGATTGAGCAAATATGTATTCCAAGCTCATTCAGTTCAAAGATTACAAGAGGTTTTCGAGTAACAGAGAACAGCCTTCTTCCAGTTTATGGTAAGGGTGACATTTTGCTGCTTGATGAGGATATGGCAAGAAGCGGTGATACTGCAGTATTGCTTCATATGAAGACAAGAAAGTTGTATGTGAGGAAGATTATTGTAAAAAGTCAGGATTGTTATGAATTACATCCTGTACATGGAAGAGGAAATATCATAACCATAGAACAGTCAGAACGAACAGAGTGGTTTGATTATGGGCGTATTATTACTGTTTTGCGAGTTGGTGATTTATGGGAAAATGATAGCAACGAAAAATAAAAGACAGGTTTTTTTCCTGTCTTTTTCATGTGATAGGAAATTGCGATAATGTAGTGGTAGTTAATCAAGAATTACGAAGTAATTCTTGTGAGATGATGCCGTTGGGCATCATCTTTTTCAAATACATATAAAATAAGATATTGGAAGCATTTAGAGCATTACACCAAGATAATTGTCAAAGGCTTCCGAATAAATTTTTCCATAGCATTCCGCAGAAATACGACCTTCGCGGTATAACTGGTAAGCCTCTTTGCATGCAGTTTTAAGTTCCTGGGAATTACCATATTCTTCCCCTATTTTTCTAACTTTTTCAATTTCTTCGCATTCTAAAACACTGAATCTTTCAAATCCTCTCATAATGACCATACCTTTCTGTGCCTTTAGGAAATATATACTTTAAACGACAACGTTACTATTCGATGATATTATCATATCATGAATTTTCTGAATTATCAACAAAATAACAACAAAAGAGAATAAAAAACGACAATTTCTAAAGAGTATAAAATGTGACTGAAAATAAAAAGAAAAATAAACTACCTTTTTGGCTAAAAAGAAGATAATTTGGAAAACTTTGTTAAAAAAATATCTAGAAAAGATTGACTTTCGGTTGTATTATAAGTAGGATAGTAGAAAAGACGTGGAAGGGAAAGAGAGAGTATGGATTTATTGGAAAAGAGCGGAAGGCCAGTTTATATTGTTGGACATAAAAATCCAGATACGGATTCTATCTGCTCTGCGATTGCGTATGCATATTTGAAGAATCAGACTGGAAAAGAAGATTATGTACCTGCAAGAGCCGGTCAGATTAATCAGGAAACACAACATGTATTGAATGCTTTTCATGTAGAAGCACCAATTTATTTGCATGATGTTATGACAGATGCGCGTGATATTGATATGAATGATGTGGAAGGTGTCACAGAAGATGTTTCTCTTAAGAAAGCATGGCACTTGATGCGAGATCGAGGTGATGTTACTCTTCCTATACTTGAGAATGGTAAGTTAAGCGGTATTATCACCATTGGAGATATTGCGAATGCCTACATGGATGTATATGACAACTGTATTCTGGCTACAGCAAAGACTACTTATAAGAATATATTAGAAACTTTGGATGCCAAAATGATTGTTGGTGATGAAAGCGGTTATTTTGACAGCGGAGAGGTTGTAATTGCAACAGATAATCCGGATGTATTGGAAGATTATATTCATCCAGGTGACATGGTTATTATTGGAAATCGATACGAGACACAGCTTTGCGCCATTGAAATGGGGGCAGCATGTGTTGTTATCAGTATGGGTGCTAAGGTATCGAAAACAATACAGCATTTTGCGAAGGAGCGTAACTGTATTATCATTAATACACCATATGATTCCTTTACCGTTGCACGTTTGATCAATCAGAGTATGTCCATTGGATATTTCATGAAGAGAGATAACCTGACAGCTTTTAAGGTAACGGATAAGACGGAAGATATTCGTGCAATCATGAAGAAAAAGCGTTATCATGACTTCCCACTGCTTGATGAAGAAGATAATTATGTGGGTATGATTTCGCGTAGAAGATTGTTGAACTTACGTAAAAAGAGATTAATACTTGTAGATCATAATGAGGCTTCTCAGACAGTTGATGGTATCGAGTTTGCTGAGATTTTGGAAATTATCGATCATCATAGAATTGGTACATTAGAAACGTTGTCTCCGGTTTATTTCAGAAATCAGCCTTTAGGCTGTACCGCAACGATTATTTATCAGATGTATCAGGAACAGGGAGTAGAGATTCCGCCTAATATAGCAGGTATTATGATGGCAGCTATTATTTCGGATACGCTGATGTTCCATTCGCCTACTGCTACAGAAATTGATAAGGCGGCAGCAAGACACCTATCAGAAATCTGTGGTGTAGAAATCGATGAGTTTGCAATCGATATGTTTGGTGCCGGAAGCAATTTAAGCGATAAGGAAGCTTCTGAAATCTTTCATCAGGATTATAAGACGTTTACTGTAAATGATTTCAACTTTGGTGTTGGACAGATTAATTCCATGAATAGTATTGAGTTGGAAGAGATTAAGGAGAAACTGGTTCCATATATCAATGAGCAAATAGATAATCTTCCTGTAGATATGTGTTTCTTCATGCTTACGAATATTGTATATGCCAAAACTGAGCTGTTATGCTTTGGCCCACGAGCGGAGGAACTTGCAATTGAAGCATTCCAATTATCTAAGAAATTGCATAAGTTTGAGTTGAAGGATTTGGTATCCAGAAAGAAGCAGCTGATTCCAGCATTCGTTACTGTGCTGCAACAATGGGATAAATAATTGCCATAATGCTGAAAATATAGGATTTTCATTGATTTTCAGTAGTGATTATATTATAATAGCCCTTGCAAAATACATTATTTACTTGGAGGAACAAGATGAATAAGACAGAATTAATCGATGCAATGGCATCTAAGACAGGTTTAACAAAGAAAAATGCAGAAGCTGCTTTAAACGCTTTCGTTGAGACAGTAAGCGAACAGCTTGCACAGGGCGATAAGATTTCTTTAGTAGGCTTTGGTACATTTGAAGTAGCTGAGAGAGCTGAAAGAGAAGGAAGAAATCCTCAGACTGGTGAGACTATGAAGATTGCTGCTTCTAAGGCTCCTAAGTTTAAGGCTGGTAAGGCATTAAAGGATAGCGTAAACGCATAATTGTATAGTCATTGAGAGTTTCAAAAAGAGCAGGTTTCCTGCTCTTTTTGTGTTTCGGAGAATAAAAATGTGTCTAAACGTAAAAATACCGCAGAACCCTTAAATTCTGCGGTATTATACTCTATTTTATTAGTCGGAGTGACAAGATTCGAACTTGCGGCCTCCACCTCCCTAAGATGGCGCTCTAGCCAAACTGAGCCACACCCCGATAACCGACAAAGGATATTTAATCATATTCTTATTGAAAAGTCAACCAAAAAAACATGAAAAATAAATTTTATATTTTTAAAGAAAAACGTTGACAATTGTCAGACAACTTGTTATATTATTTATAGATTCGAGACAACAAAAACTCGAATTCAAAAAGCTTTTCACTTAACTCTTTTTCAATATAGTAATCCTTAAAAGAAGGCTTCGTTCTGGTAGTATCCTCCCAAATCTTGCTATCGGAATAGAGCCTTCTTTGTATTTAGAAATGGATGCAATGAAATGGTTGACATGGGGAATTATAACGAATATCATTTTTAGTAATAAAATAGGAGGCATGATATGGAAAAAGCACTGATTGTTGGAGTGAATTTGAATCAGGGAGATAATTTCGAATTGTCAATGAAAGAGCTTGCAAGTCTTGCCGAGGCTTGCGATATGGAAGTTGTTGGTGAAGCCTGTCAGAATATGGAAAACGCCAATACCGCTACGTACATTGGCTCAGGTAAGGTCGATGAAGTAAGAGAAGCGGCAGAGTATTTAGAGGCAGATATTGTTATTTTTGATAATGCGCTATCTCCGATACAGTTAAGAAACTTACAGGATGCGTTGGGAAAGCCAGTTATGGATAGAACGACTTTAATTCTGGAAATCTTTTCTTCGAGGGCAAAGACGAAGGAAGCTAAGCTTCAGGTAGAGGTTGCCAGATTACAGTATATGCTGCCAAGACTTGTGGGACTTCATGAGGCATTGTCCAGGCAGGGTGGCGGTAGTGGTGCTATGAGTAATAAAGGTGCCGGTGAGAAGAAGATTGAGCTGGACAGAAGACGACTGGAACAGCGTCTGACCAGTATGAAGCGTGAACTGGAAGTAATCTCTGGAGAGAGAGAGGTACAGCGTAAGAAGAGGGCTCAGTCCGGAATTCCAAGGGTTGCGTTGGTTGGCTATACGAATGCCGGCAAATCCACCATTATGAATATGTTGGTAAATACTTATATTGGAGATGAAGAGAAACGAGTCTTTGAAAAAGACATGCTATTTGCAACACTGGATACGACTGTACGAAGAATCGATCCGCCAGATAGAAATCCATTTCTGTTATCGGATACAGTTGGATTTATTTCCAAGCTGCCTCATAACTTGATTAAGGCATTCCGTTCCACTCTGGAAGAGGTAAGGGAAGCGGATTTATTATTACAGGTTATAGACTATTCGGATGAGAATCATACAGAATATATGAAAGTGACACAGGAAACACTTCATGAACTTGGAGCGGATACAATTCCTATGATTTATGTCTTTAACAAAGCAGATTTATGCGGAATGGGACATCTGGCAATGATTCAGGGCGATGATAAAATCTATATGTCTGCAAAAGCACCAGATGGAATTGATGCGTTGTTGAATCTGATTGCAGGTAAGCTTTCAGGTGGCTATCAGGATTGTGAACTGCTGATTCCTTATAAACGAGGTGACATTGTGTCTTATCTGAATGATAATGCAGTGATTCATGAAATGGATTATCGGGAAGAGGGCGTTTATCTGAATGCGAATCTGAAAATCAGCGATGTGGGTAGATATGACGAATTTATACTAAAAAATAACTAGAATAATATAT
>CAYUKO010000146.1:0-9375 GCA_964445375.1 uncultured Roseburia sp. | reverse complement strand
TTGACTCGCGCGACACTTAACATACACTACGCTTCGAAATTGTGAATGTTTTAATCTCTAAATACAACAACCTTCAACTTAGGAGAAACGTAGTAAGGCTGGCAGATGGTTTCCCACGATTCTGTAAAGCAAAGTCTTAGAGTTTCTTAATGTCCTCTGATGACTGCCAGCCCCGATACCCCACTAAACCTGAATTTAATATTTCATTTGAGTAAAGAAAATTCATGAATAAAAAAAGAAAAGCTTCTTATACTTTCTTTATGGGGTTAAATGAAGAAAGGCGGCATAACTATGAAAACAACGTTGCCAGTAACAAATCAGAGTGGATATTATGAAATACGATTAGAGAGCATCGGTGGCCTGGGGGCGAATCTATGCGGAAAAATGTTAGGTGAGCTTGGAATTTTACAGCTTGGATTAAATAGTGCAAGCTTTTCAAGCTACGGTTCTGAGAAAACAGGAACACCGGTAAAGGCATATATCAGGTATTGTGATGCGGACAAAGAAATCAGGGTACATTCCCCGGTTGAGCATCCACATTTGCTTTGTATTTTCCATGAGGCACTTTTGCAGGATTCTTCTCTTTTGGATGGATGCACTGGAGAAACGACAATTGTCCTCAATACATCCAGAACGCCACAGGAAATCGTGGATAACTATTTGCAAAAAGAAGGAAGCTGTGTACAGGCAGCGGAAGTCTATACCATACCGGCACAGCAGATTGCGATGGAAACACATTCAAGAATCAATGTTGTCATGCTTGGAGCGGTTGTGGCGGCTTTTGGCTTTGGGTCACTGCAGGCAGCAAAGCAAATCTGTGAAAATACATTGGGAAAGAAATACCCGGACAGTCTTGCAGCTAATCTGGCAAGCATTGAGAGAGGATATCAGGAGCTGCAAGGCGTTCATTTAGAGCCGTTCGTGTCAAAGAAAACAGATAACCAGAGAAGGGATAAGGAATCACAATGGGGATATGAAACGGCTCCAATAGGAGGAATCAATCCGAATTTCGGCAGCAGCGTAATTGCGGATTTGTCGCCATCCAGACAGGGATATATACCAATCTTTCGACCAGAGAAATGTATTAACTGTGCGCTTTGTGACTCGACATGCCCGGATATGGTATTCCAATTTGAGAAGGGAATCTATAAGAACCGTGAAATGATGGTAAACAAAGGACTGGATTACTACCATTGTAAGGGGTGTTTGCGATGTGTGGATGTTTGTCCAACCGGGGCACTTGTAAAAGGCGTGGAGGCAGAGCAAATACAAAAAGAGCATTTCCTGCCAAATCAGGGATTGCTTCGCAAACCGGATTATTATGAAAAGAGTGGAGCAGATGGATACATTACTTCGGAATCCTATTTGACAGAGAAGCAGATGGAAGGGGGAGAGGTATAGTGGAAAAGCAGGTAATGGAATATGCATCCGGCAATGAAATGGCAACCATTGCAGTAAAACAGATTGGGTATGACCTGATGGGATATTATCCGATTACACCATCTACACAGATTGCAGAGAATCTTGACTTGATGCGCTCCAAGGGTGAGACAGACTTGATTATGATTGCAGCAGAAGGGGAACACAGTGCAGCAGGAATCTGCTATGGTGCATCGGTTGGTGGCGGAAGAGTATTTAATGCAACCAGTGCAAATGGTTTATTGTATGCCATCGAACAGTTGCCGGTTCAGTCTGGAACAAGATATCCGATGGTTATGAACGTTGTGTGCAGAACGGTTTCTGGTCCTTTGTCGATAAAAGGAGATCACAGTGATTTGATGTATATGTTAAATGCCGGCTGGCCTATTCTTTTTGCACATTCGGTGCAGGAAGTATATGACTTTAATATAGTTGCCCTTCGGCTTGCAGAGCGTGTGCGACTTCCTGTGGTGGTAGCTTATGACGGATTCTTTACCAGCCATCAGAAGCGCAGATGTATGCGCTTTGAAGAGGATCAGGTCATTCGGGATTTTATCGGGAAAAAGATAGAAGAATATCCTTTCCTTGACTTGGAGCATCCGATTACTGTCGGCTCTTATATGAATGAGCCGGATTTAATCAACAATCGTTATCAGCTTCACCTTGCTATGGAACAGGTAAGAGAGGAATTACCAAAGCTGTTTGCAGAGTATCAAGGCTTATCAGGGCGTGAATATGCGGTATATGAAGGATATCAGCATGAGGATGCGAAGGAACTTCTTATTTTGCTTGGTTCGTCCTTTGATACAGCGATGGAAGCGGTAGACAGACTTCGTAAGGAAGGGAAAAAGGTTGGAGTAGTGACGCTTCATATGCTAAGACCTTTTCCGGCAAAAGAAATCTGTGAGTTTTGCAGTAAGGCAGAACGTATTCTTGTTGCTGACAGACAGGACAGCTACGGCGCAAGCGGCGGTAATCTTTCAATAGAGTTTCGTGCTGCCATGCAAAGATACGGTGGAACCGCCAGCATAAAGAATCTTGTCTATGGACTTGGCGGAAAGGATTTTTATGTGGAAGATGCCATAGAGATGTTTTCGATGCTGGAGACGGATGGCGCTTCGGACTTTGCCTATTATGGCATCGCAGCGGGGAAGGACGAGAACAAGGAACAACGTCCCTTTTTCAAACCAGTTACAGAGGAACAGACGAATCTTGGTATTTTGCAGGTTACGAAGGAAGAGCAGGAAGTAAAGGTAAACGGAGCAAACCTGAATGCCACAACCCAGATTACAAAGCGTCTTGCACCAGGACATGGAGCCTGCCCCGGATGCGGTATACCAGTGAATCTGAATCTGTTACTTCGAGGCATTGAGGACCCTGTCGTTTTCCTGTTCCAAACAGGTTGTGGAATGATTGTAACAACGGGCTATCCAAGAACAAGCTTCAAGGTACCATATCTGCATAATCTGTTCCAGAATGGAGCGGCAACCTTAAGCGGTCTTGCAGAAATCTGCTATGAGAAGCAACGTCGGGGAGAGATTCCAAAGGGAGATATTGTGTTTATCATGGTGAGTGGCGATGGTGGCATGGACATCGGTATGGGGTCTGCACTCGGAACAGCACTTAGAGGGCATCGGCTTTTACTGTTTGAATATGATAATGGTGGTTACATGAATACGGGCTATCAATTATCTTATTCGACACCAATCGGTGCAAGAAGCTCGACCTCCCATGTAGGAAAGGCACAGTATGGTAAGACATTCTTTCATAAGGATATGCCGCAGATTATGGCAGCAGCCAATATTCCTTATGTGGCAACCGTGGCTGAGTCTAACCCGACAGATTTCATCAAGAAGGCAGCAAAAGCGGCAGAATATGCAAAGCATTCCGGCGTTGCTTATATGAAAGCATTGTCTGCCTGTCCGTTAAATTGGAATGATCAGCCAAATACGGAGAGAAAGGTTATTTCGGCTGCCGTAGATTGTTGCTATTTTCCTCTTTATGAGGTGGAACAGGGTAAGACGAAGCTAAGCTATGATCCGGAGAAAAGCGGTAAGAAGCTCCCTGTATTAGACTGGCTTACCATGATGGGAAGAACAAAGCATCTGGCAAAAGAGGAATATAAGGCCGTTGTCGAAGAATTACAGCAGGAAATAGACAGACGTTACATGCGTCTGAAAGAGAAGTCAGAACACCCATTTTTATAAGGAAGGAACCAAAATAATATGGCAGTAGAATTTAAGAACAGTGAAACGAAGGATAATTTAATGCGTGCGTTTGCAGGAGAGAGTCAGGCAAGAAACCGATATACCTTTGCAGCAGGTCAGGCAAGAACACAGAAACAGCAGGCAATTGCACAGGTTTTTCTCTATACAGCCAATCAGGAGAAGGAGCATGCGGAGATTTTTTATAAGCACTTAAAGGAGCTTGGCGGTGAAAATATCTGTGTCGATGGCTGTTATCCGGTAGATATTACGGATGACCTTGCAAAACTTCTTCGAATGGCACAGCACAATGAATACGAAGAGCATGATGATGTCTATAAGAAATTTGGAGAAAAGGCAAAGGAAGAGGGATTTCTTAAGGTTGCAGCTTCCTTTCAAATGATTGCAGAGATAGAGAAGTATCATGGCGACCGATTTGGAAAATTTGCTGACTGGCTGGAAAATAACAAGCTGCATATATCGGATGTCAAGACTGGCTGGATTTGTTTAAATTGTGGTTATATTTATGAAGGTGAGCAGGTTCCGGATAAATGTCCTGTCTGCGATCATGATAAGGGGTATTTTATTCGTTTGGAGCTTTCTCCTTTTGCCAAGTAGCAGGAACCAAAACTCTTTCATAGGAATATAGTAAGATAGAATATGAATATGAGAAGAGATGTGAAGCATGAATTCTAAGAAAACGACGAATAACAATAGTAAAACGCAGTCGAAAAGAGAAGAAAAATATGAGACTGGCGCAGCTCAAGAGGGAACGCCATCCATTCCACTACCAAATCCGGGTGAAGGTGGAGCGGCTTATCCGGGAATGCCGGAGGAAAATATGCCGGAAACCGGAGCAACACCAGTGACACCATTACCAAATCCGGGCGAGGGTGGAGCTGCGTTCCCAGGCATGGGCTGGCCACAGACTGGCAATAATACAGGCAATATGGGAGGAAATAACATGACCATGTTGCCTAATATTATTGGAACGATTATTTCTACACATCCAAGACCAAATGAGTCGTGTAGATTCTGTAATCCAACCAATAATAGAGCAGGGGATGTCCGATTCTTGAATGCAGCAACGGGATATAATCCATTTGTTGTTTTTATCAATGAGAGTATCTTTTCCAGCTCTCTTAATTTTGGTGAGGTTACCGAATATGAAAAGGTAGCAAGTGGTACGCAGGTTGTAACGATTATGGGAGAAAATGGCTACATATTTGTACAAAAGCAGGTAGAAATTACGAATAATGAATACATAACAATTGCGATTATTAATACAGAAAGTGGTCTTGATATTCAGGTAATTAAGGATGAAGGCTGCGACAGAGGTGCTAATATGGCATGTATCCGTGCTGCAAATCTTGCCTATAACAGTGGTCCTTTAACGGTAACCATTGGAAATCAGTATATTGCATTTCCGAATCTTAGATATCAGGATGTGGCTGATTTTGAGTCTGCATGGCCGGGACTTTATGTTTATACCGTAAGTCGTAATATGACGGCAAGATTTCCGGGATTTGGTGAAAATGTGCTATTAACAGCAGCGTTGAATCTTCAAAGGAATCGCAATTATACCCTTTATCTGCTCAATTGGAAGCGAGATTCCAGTGATTCCATTAAAGCAATGATCGTAGAAGACATGTAGGTTGAGGAAAACTGCAAAAAGTGATACCATAGGAAGAAACAGACGAAAGAGGAGATAGACAATGATTCGTTTTGAATGTGATTATACAGAAGGTGCCCATCCAAGGATTCTGGAGGCACTTATAAGAACCAATATGGAACAGACAAAGGGATATAGTGAAGATGAGCATTGCGAGAATGCAAGAAAGCTTATCAGAGAAAAATGTGGAAGCGCAGATGCAGACGTTCATTTTCTGGTGGGAGGAACCCAGACCAATATGACCGTTATTGCAGCTGCGCTCAGACCACATCAGGGTGTTATATGTGCGCAGTCAGGTCACATTAATGTGCATGAAACAGGAGCTGTAGAAGCAACCGGACATAAGGTGCTTGCGCTGCCAAGCGAAGATGGCAAGATTACAGCAGACCAGATTAAAACGGTATGTGATGAGCATGATTATGATGAACATATGGTACAGCCGGGTATGGTATACATTTCCAATCCTACAGAAAATGGTACTCTTTATAATAAGAAGGAACTACAGGCAATCAGCGAAGTCTGTAAGGAATATGGTCTGCCTCTTTTCTTAGACGGAGCAAGACTTGGCTATGGACTTGCTGCCCAAGGAAATGATATTACGCTGCCGGATTTAGCACAGTATTGTGATGTATTTTATATTGGTGGAACGAAGGTAGGTGCTTTATTTGGTGAAGCTGTCGTGATTACCAGAGAAGCGTTAAAGAAAGACTTCCGCTATTTCATCAAGCAAAAGGGTGGGATGCTTGCAAAGGGCAGATTATTAGGAATACAGTTCGAGGAGCTGTTTCGTGATGATTTATATATGGAAGTATCCGCACATGCAGACAGACTTGCCATGAAGATTAGAAAGGCGTTTGAAGATAAGAATATCCCATTTGCATATGATTCAGTAACCAATCAGCAGTTTCCGATTCTGACGTATGAAATGGCCATGAAACTGTCAGAGAAATACTCCTTTACGATGAATGAAGCCCAATTAAAGAAAGGGCCTGCAATGGTTCGATTCTGTACAAGCTGGGCAACCAAAGAGGAAAACGTAGAAGCACTTATTTCGGATATACAAAAGCTGTAATTAGGGATTAGCAAGATGAATATAAAGAGTATCTGGAAGAGAATGGTTACAGACATAAAGGATTATTATATAGCCATACTTCTTTTGATTTTATTTAATGTTGTAGTTAGAAAGGTTTTTCATGCATTTTGTCCCTTTCTTATCGTTACAGGATTTCCGTGTGCTTTATTTGGTGAAGCTGTCGTGATTACCAGAGAAGCGTTAAAGAAAGACTTCCGCTATTTCATCAAGCAAAAGGGTGGGATGCTTGCAAAGGGCAGATTATTAGGAATACAGTTCGAGGAGCTGTTTCGTGATGATTTATATATGGAAGTATCCGCACATGCAGACAGACTTGCCATGAAGATTAGAAAGGCGTTTGAAGATAAGAATATCCCATTTGCATATGATTCAGTAACCAATCAGCAGTTTCCGATTCTGACGTATGAAATGGCCATGAAACTGTCAGAGAAATACTCCTTTACGATGAATGAAGCCCAATTAAAGAAAGGGCCTGCAATGGTTCGATTCTGTACAAGCTGGGCAACCAAAGAGGAAAACGTAGAAGCACTTATTTCGGATATACAAAAGCTGTAATTAGGGATTAGCAAGATGAATATAAAGAGTATCTGGAAGAGAATGGTTACAGACATAAAGGATTATTATATAGCCATACTTCTTTTGATTTTATTTAATGTTGTAGTTAGAAAGGTTTTTCATGCATTTTGTCCCTTTCTTATCGTTACAGGATTTCCGTGTGCTGGTTGCGGAATGACAAGAGCGGTATTTTATATTTTGACAGGTCGCTTTAAAAGAGGAATGAATCTGAACCCGGCGGCGCCATTATGGATTGTGTGGGTAGTATATTTTCTGGTCAATCGATATATTTTAGGAAAGAACAGTAAATGGATTATGCGGATTTTAGCAGTTGTATGTGTGATTACTTTTGGTATTTATTTGTATCGAATGTTTACACAGTTTCCAAGTTATCCTCCAATGACATATTATAGAAATAATTTAATATCAAAATATAGCACAATTTTGGCGGATTTGTTGCAATATATTGAATAGTTATGGTAATATATTGGTATGGTGATTAAATAAGAGGGAGGATTCAAACCATGGATAACAACAATATGTTCAATCAGGAACAACCAATTCAGCAGCCTTATCAGCAGCCATATCAGAATGACAGCAATCTGGAAGAGCCAGTGTCATTTGGAGAATGGATGATTGCAATGCTTCTTATGATGATTCCTTGTGTAAATATCGTTATGATGTTTGTATACGCATTTGGAAACAGCAAGAAGAGTAAGTCTAATTACTTCAAGGCTTGTCTTGTATGGTATTTGATAGCAATCGTATTAAGCGTTATTATTGTAGCTGTATTTGGTGCATCTATGGTAGCAATGATGTCTTCAATGGGTGCATATTAATCTATTGAAAATAATAAGATAATAAAAAAGCAGATATCGGTTTGGATATCTGCTTTTTGTATTATTACTTAGTGTTTGTCCAGCGTCCGCTTGCACCACATGGAAGTACAAGTCCATTTGAAGAAACAGGAAGACCAATTTCGGAAGCTTCTACATGTCCACCAAAACGGGAACAGATGGCTGTTTCAATCATATAAGTTAATACCGCCGGCTGTAATCCTGTTGTATAAGAGTTGACAAGAAAGAATAAAGGGTTATCTGAAAGTATCTGCGTTGTTAATTCAATAAATGGGAAGATAGATTCCTCGATTTTCCAGATTTCACCCTTTGGTCCTCTGCCGTAAGATGGCGGGTCCATAATAATCGCGTCATAATGATTGCCACGTCTGATTTCACGTTCTACAAACTTTACACAGTCATCTACGAGCCAACGGATTGGCGCATCCTTTAGACCAGAAGAAATGGCATTTTCTTTTGCCCATGCAACCATTCCTTTTGAAGCATCTACATGAGTGACCGAAGCTCCTGCAGCAGCCGCACTTACGGTTGCTCCACCAGTATAAGCAAAAAGGTTTAAGACCTTGATTGGTCTGCCGGCATTGCGAATCAGCTCTGAGAACCAGTCCCAATTTACTGCCTGCTCTGGGAATAGACCAGTGTGCTTGAAACTGAATGGCTTTAGATTGAATGTAAGATCCCTGTAATGAATACTCCACTCTTCTGGCAGATTAAAAAATTCCCATTCTCCGCCACCTTTTGTACTTCTGTGATAATGTCCGTTTTTCTTTTTCCACCCTTGTTGTGTTTTGGGTGTATTCCAGATAACCTGTGGGTCAGGTCTTACCAGAATATAATTACCCCAACGTTCCAGTTTTTCACCGGAAGAGGTATCTATGACTTCATAATCTTTCCAATTATCAGCTATCCACATAATAATCTCCAATCTGTTTTTGTTTCATCGTAATTATAAAGGTACTGAATAGTTACGTTTCTTCCTTATATAATAAAGGATTATTTCGTTGGAGTAAATGATAAAAAGTATTTTTCTGTATATAAATAGGAAGTAGTGTTACTGAAACGTGGTGAACAGTAACGAAGAAGTTGACAGATAGAAGAGAAATATGATAATAATGATATGGATAAAAAGGGCTGAAAATACGTAAGGATACCATAATAATTGTATGTAAAAAAAAACAATACAAAATAAGAAAAAATACTTGCAAAATGTATAAGCCTACGATATACTATCAATTGCTGTGACATGATAGCGATGAAACGTGAGGTTGCTACCGAAAGGTAGGTTTTCCGCGGAGCGAATGTCAAGTTAGGAAACTGGCGACAAGTCACTGTACAAAGCAACAAAGTCTACTGATATTACAGAAGTAGAAACGACGTGTAAGGAATGCAACATCGGATAGAGGTGCGCCTCTAGAGTTTTGATGTAAAATGCATGACACACACGGGAGAGTGTACAGTCACCGCTTGTCGTACTTAGAAATGAAAAGTGCGAAAAGGAGGCGACTTTTTTTATGGCAAGTCAGGTAATGAGAATTACATTAAAAGCTTACGATCATCAGTTAGTTGATGCATCTG
>CAYUKO010000145.1:0-9449 GCA_964445375.1 uncultured Roseburia sp. | reverse complement strand
CTAAAATAATATATACTAATATGTGCTTAAGAAACGAAGTTTACTACCGTACAGCTACTGCTCATGCGGCTCGCTCGTTTCTTTTTTTGTTCTTACAAAATCATATAAATACAACTGTCCATTCTCATCACATCTTACAAGCATTCTTGTTGTAAAAATATTATATCTCTCTAATTCCCCATTCTCATTATATACTGGAATTCCAAATCTCGTATCATAGCGATACCATCCTAATTTCGCTTTTTCCTTATGTTTTTGGTTATAATCAGGATATGTCATTTTATTAGTTGCAATCTGAATCAGTTCACTTAAAGCAGGGGATATATTAGCCTTTGCTTTCTCATTTGCGCCCTTCAGTCCTTTTGTATCTTGTGAATGGCAAAATTCATCTGGAAAATCTGTGCCAATATAAATTCGTTCTGATGTTTCAGCAATTTCAAAAAAGTGACCAATATACTCTTTTAGACATTTTTCTATCTCACCCCAATCTATATTTCGTCGGCTCTTAAAACGAATATCATTAATTAGCACTACTTTTTTTCCATCAACATCGCTAATCACATCTATTTTTTTATTTTGACTTCTATCATTTTTCAACTGTTCTATTTTAATTTTATAAGAAATAAGACGAAGTAAGTATTCTGGCATTTTACGGCGTCCAGCCTCCCAATCTTCTACTGTACGAAGAGCAATTCCTAATGATTCTGAAAAACTCTTACGACTTAATCCAGTCTCTTCTCTCAATTCCTTCAATTCTATCATCTGCTTTTCTAATTCATTTTTCATTTCAAATTCCAGTCCTTTCCAGCACCATCACGCATTGCGTGGTTGTATAGTAGCAAAAACAATATCATTAGTCAACTCTTAGATTTAAGACTTCTTCATTTATTCGCCAAACTTCTTCCTTGACAAATCCCCCAGCTATTGTATGATAAAGATAGGTTTCATGAAGAAACCTGCCCACTCAGAAGAGTGTTACTTATTTATTTTATCTCATAACGACAAAGCAGCCACGAAGGCCTATACTCTTTCGAAAAAGAGTTTATTCTTCGTGGCTTTTTATTTTATTTTTAATTCAAAAGACTTGCTACAGAAAGGACATCTTATGAATAACCTATCCATTCAGCTAAGAAAATCTGTCATTACTGCCATTTGCATGGCTCTTTGTGTCGTGCTTCCATTGGCATTGCATCTTGTTCCAAATGGCGGTACCCTGTTTTCGCCCATGCACCTTCCTGTACTTTTGTGCGGACTTATATGTGGCTGGCAATATGGTCTGCTTTCCGGAATCTTTGGTCCTGTCCTTTCCTGCTTTATCACTGGAATGCCGGGAATGGGATATCTTCCAACTATGATCATAGAACTTGCCCTTTACGGCTTTCTTTCTGGTCTGGTGTTTAAACTGATACATACTGGAAAAAAGACTGTGGATATCTACATTTCCTTAATCAGTGCCATGCTGATTGGGCGGATTATAACTGGAATAGTCAGAGCATTCATCTTTGCCTACGGAAGTCTTTCTTTTCAGGCGTGGGTAACAGGTTATTTTATATCCTGTCTGCCAGGAATTATTGTTCAACTGGTTCTTCTTCCGATTCTGTATCACGCCTTGGAACGCGCCTCGCTTCTTCCTGAGCAAGCTCTCCAAACCGCTCAAACTGCTTAAACCAAATCACAAAGAGGTTGGTTCTGATGAACCAACCTCTTTATCTACTTCGTAGCTTCTTTTATCATATACGTAACCATCTGATTCTCTTGGAACGTCTGCGTCTGCAGAATTTCTCCCCATTTTACCATAAGTAACTCGTAAGAGTCGTTCTGCACATCCGCATCCCATGCTTCATTACCAAAATACCAGAAAAATCCATCAATATATGTATCCGTGCCTTTATATGTCCATGTAGTCCAATTAATATTCTTCTCCTTGCACATGGATATTCCATACAGATTCTGGAATTCACCTACGTATCCTGCAACGCCATACTTTTGCATGGTATCCGCCATAGCCTGTGTCTGCTTTGCAAAATTCTCATTATCATCATATAAATGAGTCTGGTACATTACATTTTCCCAGCCCATAGACTGTGGATCCGGCAGATTCGATACGCGCCAGATTCCTTCCACTGTGATTACATGTCTGGTATCAATCTCACGAATCGCTTTGATCATGCGGTCATATATCTGGTTACTCATTTCCCATGTTGCCTGCTGCCATGGGTCATAGCTATGTTCGCCTTCATAACCACTATTGTTCTGTGGCTCATTCATAATGTCGTATGCGGCAACAATCGGATTATCCTTGTAGCGCGCTGCAATCGTTCGCCATAAAAGCTCCATCGTGTTCTGACAGGTCACATCCGTATACAGATTATTTTCACAAAGAGTTCCACAACAATGATCCATGCTCTGTCCACCTGGGCATCCGTGCATATCTAAAATGACATACATACCATTCTTACCCGCCTGTTCGATCACCCAGTCCAATCTCTTGAAGCCCGGATTGTCATCTAAATTCTCTGTAATCCAGGTTCCCTGCGTATCCTTCATGAAATTACGATACCAGAATGGAACTCTAATGACATTACAGCCCATATCGGCAATGTTTTTAATATCCCATTCTGTAATCCAGTTGTCCTGATAACTCTCAATCAGTTTGGCTGTTTTCTCTTCTCCAAAACGAGCTTCCAATACCGAAATGGTATCCAGATTTGCCCACTTTCTATCCTGACCATTTACCGGACACATCCAGCTTTCCTGCACAAGCCAGCCGCCAAGATTTACTCCCTGCAATAAAACCGTTTCGCCATTTTCCTTTACCAGATTTCCTGACTCCACATGGAGAAAATCTTCCTCTTTTATTTTGCTGCCTCCGCCCATTATCATAAATCCGCATGTCAGTGCTGCTACTACCAGTATTCCCAATACTACGCACCAAATCATTTTCTTCTTCATCTGCTCTCCCTCTTTATCATTTCTCATGCCCTTTACAGGCACATAACAAATAATATAAGAAAACAGCGCGAAAGTCCAGCCTTCTTTTATTTCTATTACCTTTCTATTACTTTCTACTTCTTACGATAAGATTCCTCTAATCTCATCCATACGCTCTCTTTTCTTGCTTGTATACTTATAGATTCCACCATCTGCCGCTTTGATATCAAGACAGGTATGAGTAGCTGCTCCCAGCTTACTACGCATAGTTACTGTACCATATGAGATATCAACAATATTCTTTCTTGGAATCGCCGCGAAAAAGCCGAATGGTAAATCTCTGATACAAACATAATTCTGAGTAATTCTAATATTATAATCTTTATACTCCACATCCTTTAGTTCCTCATTTACTAAGGAAAGGGTTTTATAAAAATCAGCTCTATCTCTACCATCACAGAAACATTTCAGCCTTTTTCCCAAGTGGCAATACTCCATATTATACAATCCGCTCAGATTTCGTAAGGTCCATAAAAGAAATGGTATTACGAAAATAAAAAATGTTCCAATAGCCTCCTGCTGCCTGGCATCCGTTGCCGTGATATCCCTGCATACCGTATAACCATATCCTGATGTTAAAAAGATCAAAGCAAATAATCCAAAGAATCTGGAAATACCCCGAAGCCTGTACACTTTGTATAATTTAAAAGGATTATCCACATGAAGCTTTTTCTTCTTATATGTTTTATAAAACTCTATATGTAGAACCTTACTATCTTTCATGAAGCTATACTTTGCATTCTCAAAGATATAACAGCTTCTGTCTTCCATCCTGATATCAGGTTCTCCCAACATACTCTCCACGATATCCTGCATCAAGTTTGGCTGACTATTACTTTCCAATTCTAATTCCAGTTCCTTTAATAATCCTTTGAAAAATACTGCTTTTCCAAGGAAACGAATATTGGTTTCTTCGTCAACAGCAGAAAACGTATAGCACGCTGCGTTCTCCTGTTCCGTAAACTGAGGTTGACAGTTCGTTACATGTTTCAAAAACCAACTCTCTTTTGTACTATAATCCAAATACCAGTCATTCAATACACAACGAAATGTATTTAATATCATTCTTTTGTCATCCTTTCTCCCAACCAAACTTATATAGCAGAACTGTCATCGGTTCTGTATACATAATATCTTTGCTGAAGAAATGTCTCATAATCCTTATAATAGAGCTTACTGATTTCATCTGTGTATCCTACAATGACCCATGGCATATGTTCATTTATATATTCCATCATTCCCCGTGAAGCCTGCTCATTTTTCATCTGAATCTTAATCGCCTGTTTCGGATTCTTAACGGAAAACAGGTTCATTTCATAAGTCGTTCCTGTCTTAATACCATTCGTCCTGTGCGTCGTTGTAATCAAATATACCCATACAAGCTCCTTATTTAAGAGCGCTCTTGCCTTACCCTTCTTATCAATATAAAAGGTAAAAAGATTACCGATCTTAACCGTATTCTTGAACTCGACAGCAGCAGCATAATCAATCTCTGCTACACTTTCTGAATAGCCGGCTTCTTCAAAATCCGTAAATATCTTCTTGATGCTGTTGCCATTCATTGTCATAATCACAATTATGATACTGCCTATTGTACATGCAACGCCAAACACAAACAAAAATACCAGCACAAATACTCCGTCTGTCAGCTTTCCAACATGAATGTAATACGGAATCGTGGCCTCTTCGAATTCTTCCTCTGTGAATCCGCTCTCCATAAAATACTCTTTAAAATACCGATAATCTTCGTCGCTCATTTTCTCAATTGCACCGGAGAATTCGATAGGCTCACTTGGGATATAATTGTATGTATTCTCTGCCATTTCCTCCATCTCATCTTCATAAGATACAGGCACCCTGATTGCCATATAACGATAATTCTCAGCATTATCATCGCCCGTCCAGATTACATAATAGAAAGCTTCGCTTCTCTCTATATTGGTTTCTGTATTCTTGGAATATTCCTCCATAAACATACCAAAATTATCCTTAAGGGTAATATCTACTATCTGGTTGTTTATTTCTTCCGGTAAAAGTTCCTCAAAAACAGAATGTCCCTTTATTACTCTGAAAAAGCTTCCTGCCGTAAAATACAGAAATACAATTCCCATAATAAAGACTACTACTATTCCAAATAGCCCTGCTTTCAGTGTTTTCATCGTTAATTCTTTTCTCATTTGTCTTCCTCCTCATCTCAACGCCCTAAATCATAAAAGAATCATTTCTCTTTTTCAATGTTTTTTGCTTATTTTACCTCTATTTATGCTTAAATTAATTTAACTTAAAAAGCACCACAATACTGTGATGCTTCTCTTTTATGGTATCGGTATAATGATTTTCAGTGTATAGTCCTTTTCTCCTTGTTTCACAATAACCTGACCTTCATATTTTTCCACTGCCTTCTTGATATTCCTTCTGCCAAATCCATGCAGAAAAGGATCTTCTTTTTCCCATTTCTCTATCTCTGTAGGTCTGTTATTTCTGATAACGATAGACAGCATATCATGAAAACGCTTTGCCTTAACGGTAATCATACGTTCTTCCGGCTCTAACATTCTGTTTGCCTCAATGGCGTTATCAAGAGCATTCCCAAAAATCGTACTAATATCAAGAGGCTCTATGAACCCACCATCTTCAAAGTGCAGTATCGCATTAAAATCGATGTTTTCTTCCTTAGCAATCCTGAACTTATCTCTGATAATAATATCAAGAAATTCATTTCCTGTATTTTGAAAGCTCTCATAATCTGATATCTGCTCCTGCAAAGATGCCACCATCTGCTGTGTTTCCTGATTGTTCTGTACCTTTGCCTGCAAAAGAAGTAGATGATTCTTCAAATCATGATAAATCTCCCTTATTCGTTCCTCTTCCTTGGCTTTATCCTGATAAAATGCATATTTTAGTTCCATTTCCAACATTTGCTGCTTTAATAGTATATTATTTTTATAATATAAAAATAGAATGATCATCAAACATCCCATCAATAAACCAAATGTTCCTAACGCGGAATCAAACCTGACAATCTCTCCTGCATAATAATCACTTCCAATAAAACTGAAAAGCACATAAGTAATGATTCCGTATAAAATAATCACTGTTACGTTGCCTACTGTAACGTCATATTCAAACTTCGCAAAACCCTTTCTCAGTCCCCAAATACAACATACTGTTACTAGACAATTCATAAGATATTCCTGCCAGATTACCACAACGTGACCACCTACAATTGTACTCGTATACCCGAAGACACCATCTATAATAATCATGCCAATATATCCTGGTAAAGCCAGTAGCATCGTGTATAGGGAAAATGCCGCCGCCAGCCTATGCAATGGCATCCTGGTAACAATCTTTTGCGCAGTCAGAAAATAAATCATCATTACCAGAAACTTTGCCGCCCCTATCGAAACCTCCCAGGTAGTAACATATACCAGTATAATCGTTGTAATATACGGGAATAAATTCCATACCGAATGCCGCCTTTGTTTGCAGAAAATATCATTACATGCATATAACAATCCTATTTCCAAAATCGTTGAGACAAAATCCAGACAACGGTAAAATATCTCCTGCATCATAACATGTCCCCCCAATATTCCGCCAAGCGCTCCATAAAGACTTTCTTCTTTGGCTGACTAATGGTAAGCTTCTCACCCGTTATAAGAATAATATCCATTTTCTCAATTCTTTTTACATAAAAGAGATTCACAAGGAAACCGGAATGGCAGCGTACAAAACCATATTGCTGCAATTCTTCTTCCAATTGCTTCATTTTCTTATAACTTACAATCTCTTCTTCATCCGTATGCAACAACAGATTTCTTTGATATGTCTCAATGTACTTAAGGTTTCTTAACAGTACCTTGTAAACACCTTCCTTATTGTTAACAACGATAAAAGGCTCTTCATTCTTTTGATATTTTTCCAGCCAATGATTCAATTCACTTTCCAACCTGCTATATCGAATAGGCTTAATCATATAGTTAGTTGCCTGATACTTATAGCCTTCTGTTCCATATTGCACATAGGTTGTCAGAAAAAGAATTCCTACCCTTTTATCCATTCGACGAATCTGCTCCGCCGCTTTTAAGCCATCCATCTGTGTCATTTTAATATCTAAGAATATCAGGTCAATCGTGGTATCATACTTTTCCACCAATTCGCTTCCATCATAATATACGCTTGTTTTGATCTCCAATCCTGTTTCCGATGCATAACGCCTTATTAACGCCTGCAATTCATCAACAAAATCCGGTTCATCATCACATATTGCAATGTGTAACACTCCATCTTCCTCCATCATATCACTTTTGTTCTACTAAAATGATATCATGTACTGAAATAGGGTTTCAACTCTTTCCTTGGTAAATCCACTTTTTCTAAACCAAAAGCACACTTGACTATCAAGTGCGCTTTCTTACTGTGCTATACATCCTTATTCTATTTCATACACCCTGTCTCTAATAAGCGAATATAATGACTTGCCTCACGCAGTACATGATCTGCTAACAATGGCAATATAATGGAAGAAATCTTACATTCAAGGATTCCTTGGGTTCCTGCTGCTTTAAATTGACAATACTCTCTTGTTTTTGCTAGCGTTTCTTCTGTCATGCCATTTGCTCTGCAATCCTGCTGTCTTGCTTTCTCCAACAGTGCACAATAATCCAAAGCAAAGCAGTCTGCCTTCTGAATCAACTCGGTTTCAGAAGGGTCTAACAAGCCTCGAATAAACAAGGCATGCTCCATCATAATCTGATTCCAGAATGCCTCTGTGCTTCGTAAATTTCTATAAGATGGATTTCTATTTTCCATCAATTCCCGTACCGTAGCCCGATATAACTTTGCCTCCCTTAAAATATGCTGGATAAGCAATGGATAATTCGCCTGAAAAAGTCTTCCCTTACTTACTTCTGCAAGAATACTTTCCTTAAAGGCTATCAAGCCATCTAACAGCTGTATCGACCTACGATTTAAACTGTTGATTGCTCTTAATATCTCTCTGTCATCAGACACTTCACAAATTGGTTGAAGTCGCTGCGCCTGTCTGGAAATATTACTGTCTATCGCTACACCGCTTAGCTGTTCGGTTCTCTGCCGGTATGGTAAATTCCGTTACCAATTCCCCTGATTTTAGAATCTCATGATTAACCCTTCCATCACTAATCTGCACCGTATCTCTTAATAAATCTTCAAACTGCTGCCGAAAGCTGTCTGCCCTCTCAATCCATTTCTCCTCTTTACATGGAAATCCCGCCTCCAAAAAGAGTGCATGTTCTTTCATAATTCTTGCAAAAAATAAATGTGTTTCCAGTGACAATGTTGCATAACTTTCCATAAGTTTTCATACCTTATTATTTTATTGTTCTTATAGTATACGCAAACTTTGAAGATAAGGTGTTTATACAAGTCCCCCTTTAATCAAATAATATCTCTTCCACCGTCACAAAGGTATATCCCTGTCTTTGCAATTCATCGACAACCTGCAACGCTGCGGTAACACTTGTTTCATAATAGTCATGCATGAGAATAATGTCATTTTCATCCGCATCTTTTAACACTTTTCTCGCAACGCCGGAAGCATCATTGGAGCACCAGTCCATTGGGTCAACATTCCACAAAACAGGAAACATGTTCAATTCTGTTTCAAAGCTCTTATCCCAGGTTCCATACGGTGGACGGACATACAACACCTCTTTTCCGGTAATATTCGTAATAATCTCATTCGTCTTTATTAATTCCTGCTTAAACTTTTCACGGTTCCCTGCCTTCAACTGAATATGGCTATAAGTATGATTACCAATCATATGCCCTTCTTCATTCATTCTCTTAATAATATCCGGATATAGCTCAGCATTCTCCCCTGTTACAAAAAACGTAGCATGCACACCTCTCTCCTTTAACCCATCCAAGAGTGGTTCTGTGAACTGGGGATGCGGTCCATCATCGAAGGTAAGTGCTATCTTTTTCGTCTCCTGCGGTATTGCCGATGTTGCAACAATTCCACCTGCCTGTCTGATAAAATAAATGAAAAAGAGAAGCAGGCACAATCCCACTTCTCCTATGATAATTCGTCTGCTATCTGATTCCGTAAGCTTCCACATAATTTCCTGCCTTCTGCTGCCTTTTATCGTGCAAAGATGCTGTCATTGGTAATATATGCAGGTATCGGTTGTCGAATTACACAAACTGATTCTTTTCTTTATCATAATGATAATCAATTCCTGCAAGCTTATCTATAATCGCCTGCATGTCTTCATCCGTATCCTCACAAAATGCTTCCAGGCTTGGATAAAAATCACGTAACTTTAAATTCATAAAACTTAACAACATCACTGGGTCCTTTGGTATCATATCTCTTTTCCTCTCTTCCTATTCCATAGATAAGCTAACGATAATCAATTCTACACTTAACAAATCGGTAACTCGTCCTGTTTTTACATCTTCATCCGCCTGCA
>CAYUKO010000144.1:0-9453 GCA_964445375.1 uncultured Roseburia sp. | reverse complement strand
AATCATTAGAAGGCATCACAGGAAGCTTTGTCGGTGGTGCTTTCTTTTGAAAAAAGAATGATATTTTTTTTAGATTTTAGTTGACAAAAGCAGAGTTTGTGGGATTAACAATTTCTGATATAGATATGAAGAATCGTAAGATAAATGTAAATCATCAGCTACAACGTAAACGTAACATGGAGTACATTATTGAGGATACGAAAACAACAAGTGGAACTAGACAAATACCTATGCTGGATGATGTCTATGATTGTTTTAAAGCGATATTAGCAAATAGGAAAAGACCTAAGATAGAACCAATGATAGACGGCTATACAGGTTTCTTGTATCTGGATAAAAATGATATGCCGATGGTAGCTTTACATTGGGAAAAGTATTTTGAACATATCGTGGAGAAATATAACAAGATATATAAAGTGCAAATGCCTAAGATTACACCGCATATATGCAGACATACATTTTGTAGCAATATGGCGCGGGCAAGAATGAATCCAAAGACCTTGCAATATCTCATGGGGCATTCAGATATATGCGTCACAATGAATACATATACACATTTAGGATTTGAAGATGCACAACAGGAATTACAGCGAGTGAGCTGTAAATAATACTTAGTTGTACAGAAAACATTTTTACAACTTATTTTACAACTTTTGCGGTAACAAATACACAAATTCTTGCTCTGATATGCAAAGAAAGTGAAATTGATGGATTGCCGCAAAATGCTGTAAAATCAAGGAAAAACGAACATAAAAGGAGATATGCAACGTATGATTAAAGTACTTTTTATCTGCCACGGCAATATCTGCCGCAGCACCATGGCTGAGTCTGTCATGACTCACCTCATCAACCAACAAAACCTATCTCATCTTTTCGAAATCGCCTCCGCAGCGACAAGTAGAGAAGAGATAGGCAATCCCCCACACTACGGAACCGTAGGGAAGCTCCGTGAAGTAGGTATTCCCGTAGTTCCACATCGTGCGGTTCAGATGACGAAGGTAGATTATGATTATTACGATTATCTTATCGGCATGGACACTGCCAACATTCGCAACATGACACGGATTGCAGACGGTGATACAGAGGGAAAGATATATAAGCTGTTATCTTTTACCGGCTCAGGCAGAGATGTTGCAGACCCGTGGTACACGGGAGATTTTGATGCAACTTATGCTGATGTGGATGCAGGCTGTAAGGCTTTATTGGAGTATGTGCTTAAGGATTTAGCCGATAAATCATAAAGTTCAGATAGCCGGCAAAGGTTACCCAAAGCAGATATGGGATTTGCAGGTACGCGGCAAGAGGATCAACTCTATAAAAGCGGACAATCATAATGATGATTGCAATCCAGAGCAAAACAAGCCAGATAAATGAGAACAGGAAGTTCTGCATATTAAAGAACAAGATA
Organism: uncultured Roseburia sp.; assembly: GCA_964445375.1. Lineage (GTDB taxonomy): Bacteria > Bacillota > Clostridia > Lachnospirales > Lachnospiraceae > COE1. The sequence continues at coordinate 8,045 of CAYUKO010000144.1, read as the reverse complement.
CTCCAGAAGAAGTTTAGGATAAGTTGAATGACATATGCCATCAGCGCATCCAGGACAAGTTCTGGTTTTTCTTTTCTTTCAAGCCAGACACGGGCACTGCTAATACCCATGAGAATATAAAGTATGGTCCATGCGATTGGAAATACATAGGCTTTTGGCGCAAGTACGGGACGAATGATTCGTTCATACATAGCAAGGTTATCTTTGATTAGGAAAGCGGCCAGACCGCCGATGCCAAGTGCAATTACAATAGAAATAAGATAAGGTTTTAGTTTTGTCCACATAGAAAATTCTCCATTTTAATAAGGTATAAATAGTATAGGAATTGGCAAATCCTGTAATTATTGTATGTGAAAAGAATGGAATTATGCATTTTATCTTGCAGGATATTTTCAGAGTAATGAAATGATTTATATGATTAGAATGAAAGGGTGTGAGAATCATTGGATAAACAGTATATAGTGGTAAGGATAGACGTAAAAGAACGAGATGCTTGCTTAATATCAAAAAGCGGCATCTCGTTCTTTTTATAATTCATTATTTTCTTTCATGAACCGTGTAGAGCAGGCTGCGAAGTAAAGTAATAGCATCTTCCAGAGATTTCTGGTCATAGAATTCAACATGAAGAACACCTTCTTCGAATTCGCGGTTATGTACAATTCCAATATTTTTTATGGATATTTTCTTATTTGCAAGAATTAAAGCAATCGTAGCAATAGTTCCGGTTTCATCCGGAATATCGACATAACAGCCGTATACTTTTTTGATAGGACCTCTTGGCTGTGTTGCGAAGGAATCACGGTATTCCTTGGATTCTTCAAATAATTTATAAGTATAGCCTTCTTTTTGGGCTCTGATTTCGGCACTGATTTCCTTAAGGGAAGCGATATAGTCGTCCAGAAGGTCAGCAATATTTTCTGCATTGGATAAGCAGATTGGTTCCCACATAGCTGGTGAAGAGGATGCAATTCGTGTAATATCTTTAAATCCACCTGCTGCCACCTGTTTCATAGTACCTTCTTTGGTATCGTGGTCGCGGACAAGATTTACCAAAGAAGCAGCGATAACATGTGGTACATGACTGACAGCAGCAGTGACGTAATCGTGCTCCTTGCAGTCAAGAATCAGCGGAATAGATCCAAAAGAAGCTACTAAGTTCTGATATGCAGTTACAGCATCTTTGGAAACCTCTGTCGTTGGTGCCAGAATGTAGTAAGCATTTTCCAGAATTAATGGATTGGCATTTGCAAAGCCTGTCTTTTCGCTTCCTGCCATAGGATGTCCACCAATAAACTGCTTTTCCAGACTAAGAGCTTCCACCGCATCATAAATAGGAGTTTTTACACTTCCGACATCCGTAAGGATAGTATCTTCTGAAAGAAATGGCTTTAGCTTTGCCAGATTGTCATTATTTGTAGACACAGGCGCACATAAGAAAATCATATCACACTTATGAAAAGCTTCTCCGATTTCTGTTGTAATTTCATTTATAATGCCGTCACGAACGCCGTCCTCGAATTTTTCAGGATGTGGACCGTAAGCAAGAATATAAGAGTCTGGAGATACTTTGCGGATTGCTTTTGCAATAGAACCGCCGATAAGCCCAAGACCGATAAAACCAAATGATTTAAATTCCATAATATACTCCCGTTTCATAATATAATCTTTTTCATAATAACATAAAATGATTACAAATAACAGTATCGCACTTTAAAGCATTAAAGTCAATACATAATATGTGGTGCAAATGTAACACCACATGAAACCGGGAGATAAGGTTACGTGATTTAATAAGAAGCATGATTGCTGCCGGTAATATATTGGAATAGAAAAATAAACCATGCAAGCATACAGAATGCCTCCTTTCATAAAGCATACTATAGTATATGCATTATGCTTGATTCTATATTATAAAATGAATAAAAATCAGTACAATTGCACAAGTTTTCGCTATTTTTTTGTAGAAAATGCGACTGACAAATTACGTAAACCAACTTGAATATACAGACAATTTATAGTAGAATTTATGTAAAGCATGAAAAAATAGGGGGATAAGTCTATGAATATTTACACAACGGATAAAATCAGAAACGTAGTTTTACTTGGACATGGCGGCGCAGGCAAGACCAGTCTGGTAGAATCAATGGCTTATCTGGCAGGCATTACTTCACGAATGGGGAAGGTGGAGGATGGAAACACTGTCAGTGACTTCGGCAAGGAAGAGCAGAAGAGAAAAATATCCATCAGTACTTCGGTGGTGCCAATTGAATGGGAAGGAACAAAGATTAATATTATTGATACACCTGGATACTTTGATTTCATTGGTGAAGTGGAAGAAGGTATCAGCGCAGCCGATGCAGCGATTATCGTTGTATCCGGTAAAGCCGGCGTAGAAGCAGGAACAGAGCGTGCATGGGAGCTTTGCGAGAAGTATAAGCTTCCAAGAATGATTTATGTAACAGGTATGGATGCAGATAATGCTTCTTTCAAGAATGTTGTTGAGAAGCTGACCGAGATGTATGGTAAGAAGATTGCACCATTCCATTTCCCAATTCGAGAGAATGAGAAATTTGTGGGATATGTGAATGTTATCAGTGAAAATGCAAATCGTTGGCAGGGTAAGGAAGTCGTTGACTGCGAAATTCCGGATTATAGTATGGAAAATCTTTCCTTATATAAAGATACATTAATGGAAGCCGTTGCAGAAACAAGTGAAGAGTTCATGGATCGTTATTTTAGTGGTGAGACTTTCACCGAAAATGAGATTCGTGCAGCGTTAAGAGCTAATATCGATGATGGTTCTATTGTTCCAATCAGCATGGGTTCCAATACACTTTGCCAAGGTACCTATACTTTATTGGATGATATCGTAAAATATTTGCCAAGCCCTGAGAATAAGCAGATTGCGGGCTTCAATATGAAGACAAATGAAGTATTTGAAGCAAACTATGATTTCTCTAAGGTGAAATCAGCGTATGTATTTAAGACAATCGTAGACCCATTTATCGGTAAGTACTCATTGATTAAGGTATGCTCCGGTGTATTTAAGTCAGATGATGTCATTTACAATAAGGATAAGGATATTGAGGAGAAGGTAAATAAGCTTTATGTATTACAGGGCAGCAAGCCAATTGAAGTATCCGAGCTTCATGCAGGTGATATTGGTGCCATTGCAAAGCTGACAGCGGCAAGAACTGGCAATACTCTTTCTACAAAAGCAAATATCATTGAATATGGTAAATTTGAGCTTTCCAAGCCATATACAGCAATGCGCTATAAGGTTCCAAACAAGAACGATATTGACAAAGTAGCACAGGCATTGCAGAAGCTGACTCATGAAGATCAGACCTTAAAGATGGTAAATGACACCGAGAACAGACAGTCCTTACTCTATGGTATCGGTGAGCAGCAGCTTGAAATCATTCAGAGCAGATTGCTGAATGAATATAAGTGCCAGATTGAATTAAGCAAGCCAAAGATTGCTTTTAGAGAAACGATTAAGAAGAAATCCGATGTAGAATACAAATATAAGAAACAGTCCGGCGGACACGGACAGTATGGTCATGTAAAGATGCGCTTTGAAGCATCCGGCGAGCTTGATAAGCCATATGTATTCGAACAGGAAGTAGTCGGTGGTGCAGTACCGAAGAACTTCTTCCCGGCAGTTGAGAAGGGCTTGCAGGAATCTGTAGTTAAGGGACCTCTTGCCGCATATCCGGTAGTTGGTGTCAAGGCTGTATTATATGATGGCTCTTATCATCCGGTAGATTCTTCGGAAATGGCATTTAAGATGGCAACCATCCAGGCATTTAAGAAGGGTGTTATGGAGGCAGGACCAATTCTCTTAGAGCCAATTATGAGCTTGAAGGTAACCGTTCCTGACAAGTATACAGGTGATGTCATGGGCGATCTGAATAAGCGCCGTGGTCGTGTGCTTGGTATGAATCCAATCGGAAATGGCAAGCAGGTAATCGAAGCTGACATTCCTATGATGGAACTGACAGGTTATTGTACTGTACTTCGTTCCATGACAGGTGGTCGTGGTGACTATGAATATGAGTTTGCAAGATATGAGCAGGCTCCTAGTGATATTCAGGAAGCAGAAGTAACTGCAAGAGCAGCAAAGGTTGCTGAGAATAATGAAGAATAATGGGGTTGTGTTTTAGTATTTTAAGTGCTACAATCCATTCATAAGAAAAAAGGAAAACTTTTCACTGCATTTCAATGGGGAAAGGCTTTCCTTTTTTGCGTTTTAGTACATTTGAGAAAGCATGATAGATGTGAGGAGGAAACAGCATGAGACAATTAAGCAGCAGAACAGAGACGTTTACAGAATCCGTAATCAGGAAAATGACAAGAATATCGAATCAATATGGAGCAATCAACCTTTCACAGGGATTTCCAGACTTTGATCCGCCAATAGAGTTGACAAACAGATTAAGTGAGGTGGCAAAGGAAGGACCACATCAGTATGCATTAACTTGGGGTGCACAGAATTTTAGGGAAGCTGCAGCTAGAAAATACGAACACTTTTCAGGCATCAAGATTGATCCGAATGCAGAAATCGTAACAACTTGTGGAAGTACCGAGGCTATGATGGCTTCTATGATGTCAGTTGTAAATCCGGGTGATAAGGTAGCTGTTTTTTCACCATTTTATGAGAATTATGGAGCAGATGCAATCTTATCGGGAGCAGAACCAGTCTACATTCCATTAGTTCCACCTACATTTACCTTTGATGCAGATAAACTGGAGGCAGCTTTTAAGGAAGGCGCAAAGGCACTGATTCTTTGTAATCCATCGAATCCTTGTGGAAAAGTGTTTACCTATGACGAGCTTAAAATCATTGCAGATCTTGCGACAAAATATGACGCATATGTCATAACAGACGAAGTGTACGAGCATATTATCTATGAACCGAATAAACATGTGTATCTGTCCTCTTTGCCTGGCATGCGTGAGAGAACCATCGTTTGCAATTCGCTTTCCAAGACCTACTCCATAACCGGATGGAGACTTGGCTATGTTATTGCCAATCCGGAAATATCTGACAGAGTGAAAAAGGTGCATGATTTTCTGACCGTTGGAGCTCCGGCACCATTGCAGGAGGCGGCTGTAACAGGGCTTAATTTTGGTGATGAATATTATAAGGAACTACAAGCACATTATACGCATATGAAGAAAGTATTTTTGGATGGGCTTGATAATATTGGTCTGCGTTATACAGAGCCGCAGGGTGCATATTATGTGTTGGTTGATGTTTCAGAGTTTGGTGTCAAGGATGATAATGAATTCTGTGAATGGCTTGCCCGAGAGGTAGGAGTAGGCTCTGTACCTGGTTCCAGCTTCTTTAGAGAAGAGGTAAATAATTATATCCGTCTGCATTTTGCAAAGACAGACAGTACGCTGAATGCAGCACTGGATAATCTATCTCGCATAAGAGAGAAGATAAAGAATAGATAGAAAATGAAAAGAGCGTTACAAATAAGTGTAATAAAATTACTATTTATAAGTAACGCTCTTATGCCGGTTCTTTCACTTATTCAACATTTCTGTAATCTCAGAGAAGTTGATATATAAATCCTCATAAATATTAACTTTTATAGTAGACTCAAAGGAATACTGTATGTTGAGAAGATTACCTTCAAAATAGTTAACAGTAACAATTTTTCTGCGAGGGTCTACAATCCAATATTCGCGAACACCGGCATTTTTGTAATAATAGAGCTTACGAATATAATCGTCAGCCGGATTGCCGGGTGATACGATTTCGATGATGAAGTCGGGAGCACCGTTGCAACGTTTGCCATCTAATTTATCCTTGTCACATACAATCATAAGGTCAGGCTGCACGATAGTAAGTGGAGTATCGTTCAATTTTACGTCGAATGGAGCATGAAAAATTCGGCAATCCCCTTGATTCTTTTTTATATAAGTATTAAGTACAGTTGAAAGCTCCATGGAGATAGTTTGATGTTCTTGTGAAGGACTTGACATATAGTAAATCTGCCCGTCATATACTTCGGCACGAGTATCTTCAGGAAGAGCTTCGTATTGTTCTAATGTGATAATCTGTAATTGAGGTCGTAATGCTGGCATAGTATACACGTCCTTTCTTGTTTTTATAATTAAACGATTATATTAATAATATAACAGTAATTTTTCCTTTTCACAACTTGAAAAGAGTGTATCTTTTTCATATATTAGAAGATTCTTTGAGTGCAGGCTGCCAAGCTTGCACTTGTTATTTGGTAAGTAAGTTATTGATCTCCTCTGCCTGTATGCGAGACATTTTATAAAAATAAGAATGTACACAGCTATATACGATGAGGAAGATAATGCTAATGATTGTTAGGCTATGAATGGTAAAGGAGAACCAGTTGCAGAAATAGCCAAAGAGTAGCATTGCGATATAGGTTAGTATGAGTTCCGTAATGAAATAAGTAGAGTAAGAGTAAAAGTCCACATTTCCAAGAGCGTAGTCAATGACATCAATAATTACAATAAATGCAAAGACTTGCAGAACCCAGGAATAGTACATACCGATATTACCCTGCAATAGATTTATGAGGCAGGTGATAAGTATTGTCAGGGAAAAGGTGATACAAGCGGATGGGATATAAGCTTTTAAGATTCGTTTCATGATAGATTCCTCCTATTTTCTTAATTTGTTTTTTAATGCTTCCACATAGTTACGTGAGATAATCAGCTGTTCGCCGCTTCTTAGCTCAGCCTTCAGGCGGTGATTGGCGTATGGTGCAACACATTTTAGATATGACACATTCAAAAGACAGCTCTTGCTGATTCGCACAAAGGTCATATTTTTAAGCTTCTCTTCCAGAATAGTCAGGGTCTGTCTGCTGGAATAGGTTCGTTCATGGTCATAGAGAAAGGTCTTGCTGTCTACCGATTCGATATAGTAGATCTCTTCAATCGGTAATTGATATAGCTTTCCTTCAGATTCCCCTTCCAGTGAAAAGGAATATTGTCTGATATAATCGGTAAGCTTTTGAAGACGTTTGTCCATGTAGGCGCAGTTTATAATGATTTCTGTTTCTTGAATACGTTCGTCTTGATGTATGGATAGTTTCATGCTGAATAGCTCCTTTTCGTATTTTTGTAATTCGTGCACGTTTACTATATTGGTATTATAGATTTGAAAAGACAGGATGACAAGACAGCCGAAGGTGTTGTGCCATTTTCAAGGGGTGAAATGCCCATAACTATTTTTGTGGAAAATACGACAAAAGTGTGCTACGATATGGAAAGATTTAAGGCTGGAGGTTTTTGATATGTACAGAATTCTTATCGTTGAGGATGATACGAAAATAAGTAAAATGGAATCAACACTTCTGACAAAATGCGGTTACGAGGTAAAAAACGCTTTCTCTGGAACAGAAGCATTACTTGTTTTGGAAAAAGAGATATTTGATTTGGTTATTTTAGATATCATGCTTCCGGGATTAATGGGTGATGAAGTGTTAACAGAAATCAGAAAGAAGCAGGATGTTGCTGTTTTATGTGTATCTGCAATTGATGAAATAGACAAAAAGATAGAACTTATCCGCAAGGGTGCAGATGACTATATAACAAAGCCATTTCATAATGAAGAGTTTCTGGTAAGAATTGAAGCACTTCTTCGCAGAAGCAAGGGGACAGCTTCGAATCAGCAGAATCTAATCAAATTTAAAGATATCGCAATGGATATAGACAATCACAGCGTAAGCGTTCATGATAAAAATATTGATTTGACAGGTAAGGAGTATGCTATTTTAGAGCTCTTGATGCAGAATCCCAAGAAGGTGTTTACGAAGGATAATATTTATGAATCCGTTTGGCAGGAAGAATATTTACCAGAGGACAATGCAGTCAGCGTACATATCAGTAATCTTAGAAATAAGCTTGCAAGTGCTAATAAAACGGAAAGTTATATCAAAACCGTATGGGGCATTGGCTTTAAAATGGAAGAAAAGTAATTTTAAAAAAAATCGTATCTGTTCAGAACCCCTTCTGGCTCAATGACCAGTTGTTGTGTAAAACAGAGA
>CAYUKO010000143.1:0-9600 GCA_964445375.1 uncultured Roseburia sp. | reverse complement strand
TTGTGTAAATATTACATCAGTAAGATTTATAAGTCAAGTTATCTTTATATAAAAAGGCTCCTGCCAGAAGGTAGCACACATTTTCGCAAAAGTGATACCTTTTAGCAAAAGCCTATTATTCAGCAGAGTCTTGCACCGCCCCACTGTTTCAATATTCAAATGTTTCATTCAAAAGACCGGAAAACACACATATATTTTCTTTCCTTAATATCCCACAAACCGCAGAAAATCAAGGTTTCTTTGAAAGCAGACAAACGGTTTCAATATTCCCCTGAACTTTAATTTTATACTGCATAGCGAAAGTATGCAATAGGTTTTCAAAGTGGGGTAAAGGTTTTATCCCCATAAAAAGCGGTTGATTAAATGTATTTTAGGATTTTCCTATATAAATCCCACAGCCTCGGTCCACAAAAGCCACCCAAAGCACTCAACCCACGATGCTCATGAACATCTCTATCTTCAACCTCAAAGAGTCTATGGAAATCATCTCCTTCGCCTACATAGACTGATTTGTCATAATTAAGAAAAGTAGACTTGCCACTAAATTGGTCACCTGTGATATCTATAATAATATGTTTGTCTACCATCAGCCACGCATGAGATTGTCCGTTTCCATCCGGTTTACCCCAATATGTTCCACAGACATAATCTGTTTTGATACCTTTATCCAATAAATACTGAGCTAACAAATCACTCGTATCTCCGCAGCAAGCACGTGGAAATCTGCGATATATGCTGTCGTCATCAAACTCCCCTGCTTCCAAAGCCAAATCAATCGCTCTTCGAAATTGGGTTGCGAACTGTTTAATTTCCTTCATCATACGCTCCTTTAACAAAACCACTTTTGCGAAAAAGTGTCTTTTCGCCAAAATGTATATTTCCCGTCCTCCAAATCCTATCCCCTAGGGTAAATCTCCGGTTATATCATCACTCTACGGAAACAGAAACACACATCTATTTTATTCCCAAAATCGCAAAATCCTTTGATTTATTGGGCTTTTCTCGACAGAAGGCAAACTGTTTCAACTGTACTTCCGTTTTCCCAACTAATATCATCTATCACAGTACCATTATAATATACCGGGAATCTGAAGTGTATATGTTTTAGAAACTTGCCATTTTCAAGGCGTTCCGGGTAAAGCTCAATACTCTCAACGAAGGTTCCCATAAATTCTTTTTTCTCTGCATCTGATAATTTGTCGTATAACTTATCAAAAGCAATTAAGAAATTATAGATTCTGTCCCCAGACAGTTGCTTTCTGCGAATATGCGCCAGCCGGCTCTGTATTTCATCCATATGATTTTCTGTCAAAGCCATCTCATCATATTTATCATAAAAGCGCTTTTGCAGATCATCATATTTTTTCTCATACATAGAATCGGTTACATCAAGATTATCCATCTGGATAGCAATCTTGTCCTTTGATACCTCAAGTTGCCTCATTTTCTTCTTTAATCCATCAAACTCCTGCTCCAGTTCAGATGTATCAACTCTGGCTGCAATCTTTTCCCTGATTCCCTTTTCAAAGTCCGGAGAAGTAACCATCTTCTTAATCAATTCAGCTACTGCATCATTAACAATATCCTGTCCCCACTGCTTATGGTAATCACACTTATGACCTGTAGTTCCAGTAGGATGCTTGCAGGCATAGTAAAAATAGTCCCTATAAGTGCCACCTTGGGGATGTCTCTTACGATTTACATTGCCGTACATATTGGCACCACATCCCGGACACTTCAGAATACCGGTCAAAATATGTTCATGTTCAAGGCTGTGTGTCTTAACACGCTTCACTCCAGTAGTCTTTCTTTTATCCTGAGCTGCCTTCCATTCTTCTACGCTAATAATCGCTTCATGCTCACCGTCAACAACCATGAATTCATCCTGTTTTACAACATGAAACTCATTTCTCTTACCCTGGACCTTTTCCGTTTTTCTTCTACCATATGCCAATTTCCCGCAGTACACAGGATTATCAATTACTCCCTTGACAAAAGATGCTGCAAAACCATCAATCGTATTATTCTGGCGCTTCTTTTTCACATATCCGCTTTCATTAAGAAACGCAGCAATTGCAGCTACTCCCATAGTTGTATTGATATATTTATCATAGATGATTTTTATTACTTCCACTTCATCTTCCGCAATAAATAATGATCCATCCACCAGCTTATATCCATATGGAGCAAAACCGCCATTCCATTTTCCTTCTCTGGCTTTCTGCTTACGACCTTCCATAGTCTGAACAAGAATATTATCTCTTTCAATTTCTGCAACAGCAGAAAGGACTGAAATCATAAGCTTGCCGGCATCCTTAGAAGAATCGATGCCATCCTCAACACAAATCAGATTGACTCCAAAATCCTGCATCTTCTGAAGAGAGCTAAGAACATCAGCAGCATTTCTACCAAAACGGGAAAGCTTAAATACAAGAACATAATCAATACCATCTGTGCCTGCTTCAATCAGCTCAAGCATTTCCTTAAAATGTGGACGGCCATCCACATTTTTACCAGATTTACCTTCATCAGAAAACTCTCTGACTACAACCATGTCCTGATAATCAGCATATTTCTTAAGTTTTTCCTTTTGAGCATCTAAGCTGAATCCATCGACCTGCATAGCAGTAGATACTCTTGTATATATGTAACATCGTTGCTTTTTCAAATAACCGCTCCTCCAAAATCTATTTCAATCATTTTGCCAACGCCGACAAAATGATTGAATATTATTGCTCCTCAATTCTATTATTGATTTTTTCAGCCTCATTCAGGACGCGAAGCTGATACTCTGCAATTTCCTTCAATGCTTCAAACCTATCTTTCTTATCCATTCCCTCACGGATCATTTGTGCGTTATGCGATTCAAGATTCGATAAAACTGTTAATTCATTTATTGTTGCGTAATCCCTAACATTACTCTTTTTTGCAAGCTCCGGATTAGCCTCTCTCCAAGCTTTTGCAGTAAAACCAAATAATGCTACATTAAGTAAATCCGCCTCTTCAGCATAAGGAAGCCACTGTAAATCCTCACGATAATTGCATACAGGAATTAGATAATTTTTTACCGCATCCGTTTGAATTAAATAGTTGTTCTTAGATAAAAATCTCTTTGCATCCCATTCAAGCTTCTGCAAATCATTTTCAGCTTCCTTTAGTCTTTGAAACTCCTTAATTAGGTACAATTTGAACACCGGACTAATAGCAGATGCAAACTCAAATGCAATATCCTTATGCGCAAACGTTCCACCGTACTTTCCACGCTTAACATACAATCCAACCGCATTAGTCTTTTCAACCCACTCTGATACGCTTGGTGTAAACGTAACAAGTCCTGCCTCTTTTTTAAAGTGTTCAGATTCGAACACTTTAAAATTCGGATTATATATTTCTTCCCATGTTGATAAAAATTCCAAAGTACTTCTATTTCTTAACCAATTTCGAATAACATCCGCAGCTCGTGAATTATCCGATTTAGCAGCTGCTATATCTGTAATACAGATATAGTCTTCTATGTCTTCATACGATACAGTAACCGGTATTCCCTGAACTGTAATAACTCTATTTTTTGCCACTACTCTGTTCCTCCTTCTCCTTATTCATCTGCTCTGCCTTCACATAGTATTCCAGCAAACGCAAAAAGTATTTAGGAACACGCTTCTTGCCATGCTCCCAGTCACTTACCGTCATATAGGGAATTTCAAAGTACTCACAAAACTGATGCCTGTTCATACCGGTACTTTCTCTAAGCTCGATTAAAATATCTTTTGCATCTCTATCATCATTTAAAATATAATCTGTCATATCTCCGCTCCTTTCACGCCAAGCGTCAATATTATATTATCACGCAACACGTGAATATTCAAGATTAAGTATATAATCCTGCTTGTCGCCGGATGCATTAATCCACTCATATATCAGCGCTACTTTCTGCACGGTACCAAGTTCTATGCTATCTCCATATTTCTCAATCATTCTTGCTAAAAAATCACAGCAGCGATTAAAATCTCCCTGCTGTTGTCTTGTCATACTAATCATATTTTTCCTCCATATTTTTCTAATCAACATTTCAAAAAGTCTGCTCACCTTGCTCATACTGCTCCCCGCATATCAGAATGAGCACCATGAGCAGGTATTTCTCCCATATCAGTCAAACGGTGTTTTTCCGATAACCGGGCTAAACTCCGCTTTGCATACATTATGAAAGCCTCTACAATTGCCAATACATTTCGCATCATAAATAAGTCCATAGCGTTTCTGATTCTCCTTTATATAATGCAAAAAGCCGGCAGAAGCCCTCGGCTTTTCGAGGTTTTCTTCACACCAGCTTACATAGATATTATAAAAATCCGTTGAGGAGATTTTCTTGCCTGTTTCAAATTGCAAGTATCCTTCAGACTTCATAAATGCCAGGATATTATTTCCTTCTTCCTGGGCATCTACAAGATTCTGCTTGGCATCCACACTCTCCGTAAATACATAATTATTCGAGACAAGTCTGCATAATCCTTCAAGTGCCCAAATGAAAATCCCATCCCTTTCTTTCCTAAGTTTATCAATAAGATAAGGATCATCTTCCCTACCATCAACCTTATCCTTAGTAGTCAGTATCAACTGTCTACGATAAAAACCATCAGTTTTATCATAAAGTGCATGAAGTCCGCCATTGCCAAATGCTATCATTCTTGCATATACCACACCCTGAAAGCTCTGCTGGCCTTTTCGCTCCAAATCAATCTGATCCTCCAATGTGACAATACTTTTTATATGATTTGTCTGAGGCAAAGCCTCCAACTTCATATCATCGTCCACCGTAATCAACATATATTCCAGATTTGCTCTGGCAAACTTATCTACCTCAATTTTCTGTAGGCTGCAGGAATACATATTATTTCCAAACAATTCCCTGAGTACAAGACCGATTCGAGATTTGCCTTCACCACCTTTTCCAATTATGAGCATCATTTTCTGTGCCTTCGTGGTTGGCAACAGCATATATCCCATGTACTCCTGAAGTGTCAAAATGTCATCCGGATTTAAAAGTTCCTCCATAAACTTAAGCCACCTCACCGGCTTTTCTGCATTGGGATTATATATTACCGGCAATCGGTTAAGGCAAAAATCCTTCTGTGCTGAAAATTCCCCATTCAAGAATAATGTTCCATTTGCCACATGAATCCTATCCGTCTGAAGTGGCAGTGGTTCTGAATAAGCCTCCAGCTTAATCGTCTGTAATAGTTGTTCCACCTTTCTGGCAAGCCCTGATGTTACATAAGGACGAACCATAGAATAAATATCATTCTTAATTCCGGATTCATCAGATACAATGCCATCAATTGTAAAAAGTATTCCATGAATACAAATCATAGGATGCATTTTTAGGTAACACTCTGCAAATGCTCCCTCGATTATTTTGTCTTTGTCATCCAGCCAATCCATGCTATACAGCTCTCTTCTCTGTGACTCGTTGCTCACCTTCTGCAATTTTGTAGTCAAAATGTCTTCTCTCAATATTCTCAATCTCCTTTTTCAATTCTTCATAAATTTTCTTTTGTTCCTCATCCGTTGATTCCAAAATAAAAAGTTCATAATAATAATCCACGATTTCAAAATCATCTACCGCTAACTTAAAAAGAGAACTCCAATCGGAATCCTCGATATTTTTGGGTGCATATTTTATTTTCATTTCACGCAAATAGCTATGAAGTTTTGATATTCTTTGGCAAAGCTCTCTCTTATCTTTTGCCCATTTCCGGACCTTAGACTTTTTCATTTCCTGATTCCTTAATTCAAAAGAAGTGGGCAGCTTATCATCATAAAATATATGAAAGTCAGTAGCTATTTTTATAGCAGCCTCTTTCATTCCTATACCATATAAATTGGCGACAAAGTCAATTGCATCACCATGCGCTCCACACCCAAAGCAATAATAGCGCTTATCCACCTTCATGCTAGGATGCTTGTCCTGATGAAATGGACAGCAGATCATTTTCGCCCTGTTAGGCTTCAATCCATAATTTACTGCAACATCGTAGGCTGTAGCCTCTTCTCTTACTGCATCAAATAATCTCACAGGCATTCCTCCTTCTTCTTGGCAGGTGTCTGCTCTCTTTGTTGATCAGCAAGTGCAACCTGCTCTTTTTGTTCCTTAAGTTTGGCCAAAACAGATGCTTTTGCAATACCAGCAATCTCGTCTGTATTTTTCTTTTTTGATGCCGGATCACCCAAGGCTTTTTCAATTTTTTTAGATATAGCGCCCTTGCCTCTTTTCAAGAGTTCAACTACATGATCCAACAATTTTATTGCAAACGATTTATTTTCCTTTTTAATTCCGGCCTTGTCTGATTCGATTCTTCCCTTATAGGCTTCTACAATTCCAACATCTTCTTCAATCGTCATAGCACGAACTTCTTCAGTAACTACTTCGCAGGCTTTTTCGTAAGCTACCTTTGCAACCTCTTCTGAAAAAGTTTCTATGTCTTCGATTTTAAGTTCAATGGATTGAAGCTTAGCCTCATTATTTGCAATTTCTTCCGCCTGCTTTGCCAGAATATAATCATTCTTCTCAAGATGTTTCTTGCCCTCAAGAGGAATCTTCTCAATCACAACTCCATATTTTTCTGCAATCTCAATATAAAGTTTTCTTACTTCTTCATCAAAAACCATTTTTGCATTATTGAATTTATTAGACTTCTTTTCTGGATTCGGACGTTCAAATCCCAGCGCCTCACAAGCCTTTTCCTGCTTTGGAAAATTCATTCCATAGCCATCATCAGCAAAGAAAACATGTCTCTCATGAATATGAGGTGTGGCCTCATCCATATGCAAAGCCCAGTCAAGCACCTGTACATGTGAGCCAAATCTTTTTGTAAATTTCTCCACCAGTTCCGCAACAACCTGAACAAAGAGAGCTGGATCTTCATGCCCATCCTTAGTTCCTAATTGATAAACTGTTTCTTCCGGGCAAGTCTTAGGATCTTCTCGAATCTGATCCATAGTTCTGATTCTGTCTTTATGCCTCGACTTGATATGTCTCTCTGTCTGTGCATCCAATGAATCACCAAACTGATTACAATAAAATGCTTTTTCAATTTCTTCAAATGAAAATCGTCTTTCAGGTCTTACTCCATCTGTACCGGCGATGTTATATCCTTGATACATATCCCAGTACACATTCATGAAACTTCTACTTGAATCAATATGCTCAGCTGCATCAACATCAAATGATCTGTCATTGTGCCCAGCCTTAAAAACACCATTTTCTCCTTTGCGGCCATTGTGTCTGGTCGCTCTTACTTTTTGTTTTGCCATTAAAAAATTTCTCCTTCCTGCAATAAAAAAAGGAACCGATTTTATTCGATTCCTCTTAATATGCCACTATTCATTTTTATTTTTTCTTAAAAGACTAACTTGCATTTCACGGCGAAGCCGTTAATTCTGCGCGAAGCGTTACAGATAATAACCCAATATTAAGTGTCGCGTCCAACACTTTATTGGGCCAAGGTTGTCACCCTGGACTGACTAAGGCGCTCCGCCCTTAACCAAGCACGGCATTTCATCCGCGACCCGATGAGGCGTTGCCCTCAACCCACAAGGTGTTTCACCCTTGACCAGACCGGACCTTGTCCTGGACCTACCAGGCTTTCCACCTGGACCCGAGCGGGAACTATCCCTGCACCCAGGCAAAGGCTCTGCCCTTGCATCCTGGCGGAGTCTTGCTCCTGCACCACGCTATATTTCATCACCTTCCACACAAATAAAAAAAGCAACAAATCATTATTGTGCACGGTAATGATTCGTTGCTTTATATTTGTTTTTATCTACAAGCTATATCTCTTGCGATTATAACAATATCACACATTTTTTCTTTTGAAAAGGGACAAATGGTGTCGACTTTGTGTCGTCGATGTGTTGTGCCTTTAATTATGCCACTTTCCCTTCCTCCAAAAAACTCAAAGTTCTTTCCTTCAAGAGCTTCTTCAAATCTCTGATTTTTCCCTTTGCAGTCTCATAAGCAATTGTCCGTTCTGTAGCAATTCCCTGAAGATCAATTTCTCTCATAACATACCTGCGAATCAATTCTTCATCTTTACCGCCAATGCTACTAAGTGCGTTGGCAAAAATTCGAAAATCGACTCTCATAGCTATGTAGTTCTTGTAAGAATCTAAAATATATTCAGGAAGCTCTTCATCCTCAAATACAAAATCTATTGCCTCTCCCTTGCTCATGCATTCAGAGATGCGAGTTATCAAACTGTTTTTGTTTAAGCTGTTATAATACTTGCAATACTTCTCCCAATGATTCTTCATCATAAAACTTTCAATCATATAAATAACGCAATGTCTTTCACAGCTTAAAATATTTTTGTAATTATGATAATACTCATATAGAAATTCAAACCTATCTGAACTACTGACAGCGCAATAGCTTGACATTATATCTCTTCTTCTCATTTTCACTCACCCATCCAACCGAATATTTGTTCGGATATTATAATAATATATTTTTCCTTAAATTTGAAGTGGAAGAATAAAAAAATAATCTGCTACAACTTTTTCAAAAGAAAGTATTCCTCTTTTGTAATGGCCATTTCAATAATATTTTCTCTCTCATGTGGGACAATCTCTTTATCGACAAAGCCAACTTTTTTATAACAGCTATGAGCAATGTTATTATGTTCAAATACACCGATTGTTACAGTATGGACTCCCAGAATATTAAATGCATAATCCAGCCCTGCTCGCAGCATACTTGTCCCATACCCTTTTCCCCGGATAGAGTCATCAACTATTACCCAACCAAAACGAAGAACTTTGTTATCTCCATGAATATATCTCATAATAAAATGGCCAATAACACCGTCCTCATCTGTAAATGCAATCCAAGGATAGAAGTTATCTTCCTCAACACAATCACCGTTATCTTTCAAATATTTGTTATCTATAATCTCCGCACTAATAGGATATTCTCCAAAATGATCCCCGCCCCATTTATGAAAGATTTCTTCATCACTTATCCATCCAATGATCTTTTTAGCATCACAACTCTTATATGGTCTTAGTCTCACTTTTCATACCTCCGTAATTATAGCATTTCTTGTAACCTATTCATTACTCTGCTATCTCTTTTGTTGTAATCCTTGCATCAGGCCGTGGATTCTTAATTGCTATCTGGAATTCATCCTCATAGATAACTTCTCCTGGAACCCCATCACATTCTGATATATACAGCTGCGTTCCATATTTTTTTGCCATTTCACGATAAAATGTCATCTCTGCATATATACAATTTCCTTGTTCTGTATTCTTAAACCATGTAGTTGCCTTGTCGGGATTACCTTCATCATAAAATGGCGGTACCGGTAGCACTTTTTCAAAATACTCACGATTCTTCCAGTATTCAGCAGTCTCTTCTTCTGAAAGAATCTTGGCATCAACCAGCTTACCAATTGCTGTAAATATACCTCGTGGTTGCTGTGTAATATAAGCAATATCAGCAGTATGTACTCTGTAAAATTTCATTTCAAACACCTCTCAATACAATTGGTAGTGTCAAAAACTACCTTATTTTTTTGTTCTAAAACCTTGATTTCTGGAGGT
>CAYUKO010000142.1:0-9616 GCA_964445375.1 uncultured Roseburia sp. | reverse complement strand
CCTATCGTTCCTGCACGATAAGTCTGACCATAGCCAAAGATTACCTCCGTATACTTGTGTGCCTTACTCTGATACTCACCGGAGAAGTTCAAGTCGATATCCGGCTCCTTATTTCCCTTGAATCCAAGGAACGTTTCAAACGGAATATCAAATCCATCTTTGATCAGTTTCTCCCCACAATTCGGACAATAGGCATCCGGCATATCGCACCCTGCCATACCTGCAAACTTCTTAACCTCATCCGAATAGAAATCACTGTAATGGCACTTCTTGCAGTAATAGTGCGGACTAAGCGGATTAACCTCTGTGATTCCTGCCATTGTTGCAACGAAGGAAGAACCTACGGAACCTCGGGAACCTACCAGATAGCCGTCCTCCACCGACTTCCACACCAGCTTCTGTGCAATAATATACATAACGGCGAAACCATTGCTGATAATAGAATTCAACTCTTTCTTAAGTCTTGCCTCTACAATATCCGGCAATTCTTCACCATACATCTCATGAGCCTTACGATAACAGATATCCGTCAACGTCTGGTCACTGTTTTCAATAACAGGCGGACACTTATCCGGTCTTACAGGTGCAATCCGGTCACACATATCTGCAATCATATTCGTATTTTTAACAACAATTTCTTCTGCCTTCTCACTTCCGAGATAATAAGAGAATTCATCCAACATCTCTTCTGTTGTACGAAGGAATAGCGGTGCCTGATCGTCTGCATCCTTAAATCCCTTACCAGCCATGATGATTCTTCGATAAACTTCATCCTCCGGGTCAAGGAAATGTACGTCGCAAGTACCAACAACCGGCTTATTAAACTGCTCACCAAGCTTCACGACACGTTTATTCAAGGCAATCAGATCATCTTCTGTCTGTATGTTTGGAAGCTTCTCAGATTCTATCATAAATCGGTTGTTACCAATTGGCTGAATCTCCAGATAGTCATAGAAGTTGACGATTCTTGCAATCTGCTCGTCGCTTTGCCCGTCAAGCATTGCTCTGAATAATTCTCCCGCTTCACAGGCACTTCCGATAATCAATCCTTCCCGGTATTTTTCAATCAGACTCTTTGGTATCAACGGACGCTTATAGTAATATTTCAGATGCGATTCCGATACCAGTCTATACAGATTGATTCTTCCCGTCTGATTCTTTGCCAGAATGATAATATGATAAGAATGTAACTTTCTTACCGCTTCTACACTGGATTTACCAAGCTCATTCAACGCTTCCAGCGTTTCAATTCCATCCTTTTTCAGCATGGATATAAACTTCACAAAGATCTCTGCCGTACACTCTGCATCATCCACTGCTCTATGATGATTCTCAAGAGAAATTCCCAAAGTCTTTGCAACGGCATCCAGTGTATACTTGGCCTGACCGGTAAGCAGTGTTCTTGCAATACCTACCGTATCCACATACGTAAAATCAACCGGTATCTCTAATCTTTTGGCATTTTCCTTAATAAAGCTCACATCAAAATTCGCATTATGCGCTACCAGAATGGCATCACCAACAAATTCCAGAAACTTTGGCAGTACTACCTCTATGGTATCTGCATCAATAACCATGCTGTCATTGATGCTTGTAAGCTTTTCTATTTCAAATGGAATCGGTACTTCCGGGTTAACAAAGGTCGAAAAACGGTCTGTAATCTCACCATGTTCTACCTTAACTGCACCGATTTCGATGATTCGGTTCGATACAGGCGAAAAACCTGTTGTTTCAATATCAAAAACAACATAGGTTTCATCCAGTGTCTGTCCCTTACCATCCGTTACGATTTCCTTCTTATCATCTACCAGATAACCTTCCACACCATAGATAATCTTAAACTCATCACCATGATCAATGGCATGGTTTGCATCCGGGAAGGACTGCACGCAGCCGTGGTCTGTAATAGCAATCGCCTTATGCCCCCACTTCTTGGCCCTTTTGATAATATCTTTTACGTCAGCAACACCGTCCATATCACTCATCTTTGTATGACAGTGAAGCTCTACTCGTTTTACTGCACTGTTGTCCATACGGGTTGTTGTAAAATCAGGAATCTTCTTCACACCATTTACCGATGCTATGGTCAATTCACGGTCAAAGGTATCATTTACTGTAACACCCTTTACCTTGACAAATGCACCAACCTTCAAATCTGCAAGAAGCTCTGGGAGCTGTTCATTGTGAACAAACATTTTCACCTTAATCGTATCGGTATAGTCCGTAAGCTCAAAGCTGACAATGGTCTTCTCATTTCGGATTTCACGCTGCTCTAACGTTCTTACCTTACCGCGAATGGTTACTTCTCCCATTTCACCCCAGATTTCATCAATGGTAATTGCTTCGTCTTCAAAATCACGTCCATATATAACATCCGGATTATCTGACTTCTTAGGCAAACGGCGTTGAAAGCCTTCTCCCTTCTTGCCTTGCCAGCCTTTTTCCTCTGATTTGCCAGCGGATGCGTTGCTCTTTTCCTTGGGCGCAGGAGCTTGGGCTTTTGTCTCCTGTTGTGCCGCTTTCTCTTTCTTTTCCGGCGCTTCTCCTCCGCCAAATTCCTCACCGGAATTGTTCCCAATGCGATTCGTGATTCCTTCTACAATCTGCTGTATCCTAAGCTCATCTGCCTTTTTGTATTTACTCTCAGCATTTGACTCACGATAATCCACCATAAACTTAACATAGAATCCACATCGTTCATTTAAGACCTTATCCAGAATCCGAACAAGCTCATCCTCCTTGGACTTAGCAATAACACTGTCTTCCAGTGTCAGCTCCATGGTATTGTTATCCGGGAACTGCATCTGGGCAGTTCGAAACATCGTATACAGCATATGCTCACATTCTTTCAATTCCATAAGAATGCTGTCCTTATACACATACATCAGTTTCTCCGGGTTATACTGCTCAGATAAAATAAACTTCTCATATATTTTTATGACAATATTGTCATTCAGGAAGAACTGCTTCTTGATTTCATTCTCAACAGCATAAATATCTTCCTTCTCTATCAGTCGTTCACTTCGAATATAGATACGAAGTAAATCCTTTCTCTTAGTAGCTGTAACCTTTTCTACCACTACCTGCTCAAACAAATCCTTATGCGTACCTGTTAGCTTAAGGTTCGGAAAAGCCTCAAAAAATCTCTTCTCCATATAGCCACATCCTTCTTAAAGTATCCCCCCGTAAGCCTGATTCTACTTCCAGTTATCAAGCTCTGCTTTTAACGTTGCCAAAAGCTCCGTTTCCGGTACCTTACGGATAATCTCTCCCTTTTTGATCAACAGACCTTCACCGATACCTCCTGCAATTCCGATATCAGCTTCCTTCGCCTCACCAGGTCCATTTACCGCACATCCCATAACGGCAACCTTAATATCCAGATCATATCCCTGTACCATGGTTTCTACCTGATTGGCAAGCCCGATTAAATCAATATTCGTTCTTCCACAGGTTGGGCAGGATACTACCTCTATGCCACCCTTTCGAAGTCCTAAGGTTCTTAAAATCAGCTTAGCTGACTTAATCTCTTCCACCGGATCTCCTGTTAAGGAAACACGAATCGTATCACCAATTCCCTCATTTAAAATGATACCAAGACCAATCGCAGACTTGATATTTCCGCTTGTTACTGTTCCTGATTCGGTAATACCAACATGCAACGGATAAACCGTCTTTCCAGCTAATAATCTATGTGCTTTCACACTCATCATAACATCAGATGACTTGATACTTATGACAAGATTGTCATATCCTAAATCTTCGATAATGCCAACCTTATCTAATGCACTTTCTACGATTCCTTCTGCTGTTACCCCATGGTATTTCTCAACTAAATTCTTTTCCAGAGAACCACTGTTTACGCCAACTCGGATTGGTACATTACGCTCCTTTGCTGCCTTAACAACCTCGGCAACCTTCTCCTTGCTACCGATATTACCAGGGTTAATACGAATCTTATCTGCACCATTTTCAATAGCTGCAATTGCCATCTTATAATCAAAATGAATGTCTGCAACTAACGGTATTGCTATCTCTTTCTTAATCTGCGCAATTGCCTTTGCCGCTTCCATATTTGGCACCGTGCTGCGGATAATATCACAGCCCGCCTCCTGCAATCTTAAAATCTGCTTTACTGTGGCAGCTACATCCTCCGTCTTTGTATTTGTCATAGACTGAATCATAATCGAATTGCCACCGCCAATTACTTTATTACCTATCTGAACTGTTTTGGTCTGATTTCGAAACATTTTTTATCCTTTCCAAAAGGCTAACCTTTTCTTATGCAAATATTCTTGCGATATCGTTATACATAACAAATACCATAAGAATCATCAGTGCTACAAATCCCACAAAATGAACAATACCTTCCTTCTCTGGTGGAAGAGGCTTTCCACGAACTACTTCGATGAAAAGGAACAACAATCTTCCTCCATCCAGTGCCGGAATTGGTAATAAGTTCATCACTCCAAGATTCACGCTCAATAAAACAGCAAAATTAATCATTGTCAATATCGTAGTGGATAATCCGTACGGCATTGTCTGTTCTATGGT
Source organism: uncultured Roseburia sp. (assembly GCA_964445375.1). Taxonomy (GTDB): domain Bacteria; phylum Bacillota; class Clostridia; order Lachnospirales; family Lachnospiraceae; genus COE1. The sequence goes on along the minus strand of CAYUKO010000142.1, from coordinate 5,062 downwards.
TTCATCAATGGTCACTGCAATACCAACCGGTCCTGACAAATCATCCTTGGAGAGCTGTCCCTGTACTAACATAAGTAAGCTCTTTACGGTAGCATTGAGCCAGTAACGAACCTCATATGCACTATACTGAATGAGCTTTAAGCCCTTACATTCTACAACTTCACCACTCGCAAACCCGATATAATAGCGTGCATCTTCTTCACTATACTTAGGTGTCAATATAGTTTCATGCTTCTCTCCATCACGAAGATATTCTATCTCCATTTCTTTTCCACGACTCATAGATGAGATTAGGGATACCTCCGATTGCAGATACACTCTTTCTCCATCAATCTTAGTAATCACATCCCCAACTTCAAGCCCTGCCTGCTCGGCCGGATACCCTTCCATCAAAGAATTAATCGTAGGCTTCATAGCCCCTGAGAATCCAACAACAATCAAAGAAAGCAGGAATGCAAGAACAATGTTAAAAAACGGTCCTGCAAATACCGTTGCAATTCTTGCCCATACATTGGCTTCTGCAAAGGAGCCTTCCACTTTCTCCTGTTCTTTTCCTTCTTCTTTGTCCTTATCCGTAATAGAAGATACGCCATCTTCCCCTTCAAACATACATGCTCCACCAAGTGGAAGAAGACGTAAGACATATTTTGTTTCCCCCTTGGTAAATTGCACCACCGAAGGACCCATACCAATTGCAAATTCCAAAACCTTAATTCCATTCAGCTTTGCAATGAGAAAATGACCTAATTCATGTGCAATTACCACGACGCTAAATACAAGCACAAATACAATAAGCGTTACCAGCATCTTTTACCTCCAATAATATAAGTAATTCCAAACAAGCCAAAAAACTCTGCCTTAATTATTTCCATATTTTGTTTGAATCAATTCATAAGTCTCTTTTTCTGCCTTCAAAATCTGCTCCACATCCGGATTCTCTACTTTTTCGTGCGCATTCATACACATCTCAATGATTTCCGGGATTTCAAGGAAACGAATCTTTCTATTCAAGAACAGACTGACTGCCTTTTCATTCGCTGCATTAAATACGGTCGGTACACTTCCACCCTCTCTTGCCGCCTGCATCGCAAGCTTTAATCCTGTAAAGGTTTCCATATCCGGCTTCTCAAAGGTTATACTTCCCAATTCATAGAAATCTAAGCGTTTTCCATTCATTGGTCTACGATCCGGATAGAATAACGCATACTGAATCGGAAGCTTCATATCCGGTGTTCCAAGCTGTGCGATAATACCGCCATCCACATACTCGACCATAGAATGAATCACGCTCTGCGGATGAACCACAACCTGGATTCTATCTAAGTCAACATCAAACAGCCACTTTGCTTCCATAACCTCAAGGCCTTTGTTTACCAATGTTGCCGAATCAATGGTAATCTTGCTTCCCATTGACCAGTTTGGATGCTTTAAGGCATCCTCAACCTGAATATTTACAAGCTCCTCTTTTGTCCTTCCTCTAAATGGACCACCGGAAGCTGTAATTAAGAGCTTGCTTATTCTATCCTTACTCTCACCCTGCATAGATTGGAAAATGGCACTATGCTCACTATCCACTGGAAGGATGGAAACGCCCATCTGCGCTGCTAATGGCATAATAATATGTCCTGCGGTAACAAGTGTTTCCTTATTGGCAAGCGCAATATCTTTCTTCTTCTTAATGGCTGCAATCGTTGGTCTGATACCAATCATTCCTACAATGGCAGTTACAAGAACCTCTGATTCTTCCATTTCCGCAATACGAATAAGACCTTCCATACCAGGCACTACTTCCACCTGCATATCTGCTATTCTTGCCTTTAAATCTTCGCAAGCCTCTTCACTTTGTAAAGATACCAGTCTTGGTTTAAATTCTCTGATTTGTTCCTCCAGCAGCTTTACGTTATTTCCCGCTGCCAGCGCAACAACCTCCAAATCCGGATTTTCTCTCACTATTTCAAGCGTTTGCGTTCCTATCGAACCAGTTGAACCTAATATTGCTATCTTTTTCACTTCTTTTTCCTTTCTGACACACATGTCATTTCCTCACTATTGTTTCTCTCTTTGCTCTTTCTGCTTTCTATTTATGCACGAATTTATTATATTTATATACATCTATTTCATGTCCTATGTGAATTCTCTTTCTGTTACGGTTCACTCTGTTACCGGTAACCTGCTAAAAACTACAAAAACATAATAATCAGAAAATAAATCATTGGCGCTGTAAAAATCACACTGTCAAAACGATCCATAATTCCGCCATGTCCCGGAATCAGATTTCCATAATCCTTAATATCATGATTACGCTTAATTGCGGACGCCGCCAAATCTCCAACCTGTGAAATCACAGACCCAATCGCACCAATCACAAACAGCATAACGCCAAACTGATGGCCACCAAGCGTCTTATCTAACAAGAAGGCTCCAAACAAAGCACCAACCACTGCTGAACCTAGGATTCCACCCAAAGAACCCTCTATCGTTTTCTTCGGACTAAGCTGTGGTACAAGCTTATGCTTTCCCATCAGGACTCCCACCAGATATGCACAGGTATCGGAAATCCATGAACTAATGAAAATCATCCATACCAGATACACGCCATGCTCCAGCTCTCTTGTCAAAAAGATAAACGACAACATTACCGGTGCATAAATCAATGAGAAATACGTTGCCATTACCTGGTTTGCTGTGAATTTCGGAAAAGAAAAAACATAGACAAACATAAGCGCCATTAATAACAAAATCACTGCAATCATGAAATATGTGTGAGTTTGTGCAAAGAAAATCAGCATATAATATGCTGCTATCGCAAGAAGTCCTGTAACCTCCAATGCATTTAACTTCTTACCTGTTCTGATTCCACATGCTTTCGTTAATTCTAAAAATGCCACATTGGAAATCAGATATAATGTAATGGCAAGAACCGGTCCGCCCGGTAATATCGTTGCCAATGCAATAATGACAAGCACAATACTGCTAATTGTTCTCTCTTTACTAATCTTGGAAGCCATGTTACTCCTCCTTCACAAGTCCATATCTTCTGTCTCTATGCTCATAGGCTTCTATCGCCTTCACCAATTCATCCTTGGTAAAATCAGGCCATGGAACAGGTGTAAAATAGAATTCTGCATATGCCAGCTGCCACAACAGATAATTAGAAATTCTCTGTTCACCCGATGTTCGAATCATCAAATCCGGATCAGGAATTCCTGCTGTATCAAGCTCATTGGCGATCACTTCTTCTGTAACATCTTCCGCAGACAATTCACCTGCTGCTACCTTTCCAGCCACACTCTTTACCGCTCTTGTAATCTCATCTCTGCTTCCATAATTAAGAGCAATCTGGAAATGAAGTCCGGTATTGTTCTTAGAAGCTTCTTCCAACTCGGCAATACTTGTTCTGATATCCTCAGCCAGTCTTGTCTTATCTCCAATTACACGAACACACATATTATTCTTCTCTGCTGTCTTAAGACAAGTCTTCATGTAATTACGTAAAAGATGCATCAACGCATCTACTTCATCCTGTGGTCTATTCCAATTCTCAGTCGAAAACGCATAAACCGTAAGATACTGAACGCCAAGATTGTATGCCTCTTCACAAATCTTCTCTACATTTTTCGCACCCTGAACATGCCCAGCCTTTCTCGGCAGTCCCTTTGCTTTCGCCCATCTACCATTACCATCTAAAATAATTGCTATATGTGTAGGCACTTTCATAATCTATCTCCTTTCACCAAAAAAATAGGGACACTACACCCGTCATGTACTGCCCCCACTTCATCATTCACCGATGTATCATTTATACAGTCATAATTTCCTTAGACTTCTCTTCGATTGCCTTATCAATATCTTTGATAAATTTATCGGTAAGCTTCTGTACTACATCTTCTAAATCCTTGATTTCATCCTCTGAAACTTCTGTCTTTGCCAGCTTCTTAAAGGAATCATTTGCTTCTCTACGGATATTACGAACCGCAACCTTTGCATCTTCGCCCTTCTTCTTTACATCCTTAACGAGATCTTTTCTACGTTCCTCTGTTAATTCCGGGAATACAAGACGGATAACAGAACCATCGTTGCTTGGTGTGATTCCGATATCGGAAGCCATAATTGCCTTCTCGATTTCACGAATTAAGCTCTTTTCCCATGGTGCAATCTGAATCATTCTTGCTTCTGGAACTGTAATATTACCTACCTGCTGGATTGGTGTTGGTGTTCCATAATAATCTACCTTTAACTTATCAAGTACATGAGGATTTGCACGTCCTGCACGAATTCCCTGATAATCATTTAAAAGAAAGTCATATGCTTTCTGCATCTTCTCTTCAAAAGGTTTTACTCTTGCATCCATTATAAATGTCCTCCTGTTTTATCAAATATGTTTATGATACGGTAACCTTGGTACCATTAAATTTACCATTTAATGTATTAACAATGCTGTTCTCTTCATTCAATCCGAATACCCACATTGGCATCTTATTATCTCTTGCAAGAATAGATGCTGTCATATCCATTACCTGTAAGTTCTTTGCAATTACTTCATCGATAGATACTTCATCATATTTCTTTGCCGCAGCATTCACTCTTGGATCATCATCATATACACCATCGATAGCCTTAGCAAGAAGAATCACATCTGCTTCTACTTCAATCGCACGAAGTACAACACCTGTATCTGTTGAGAAATATGGATGACCTGTTCCACCTGCAAAGAAAACAACCTTTCCGCTTTCTAATGCGTTAACAGCCTTGTCCTTAGAGAAAAGCTCTGTAAAGGATGAACACTGAAAAGGTGTATAAATTTCAGTTCCCATGCCAACAGAACGGAAAATTTCCGAAACATAAATACAGTTCATAATCGTTGCCAGCATACCAATCTGATCTGCCTTTGGTCTGTCGATTGTTTCACTTGTTCTTCCTCTCCAGAAGTTTCCACCACCAATAACAATACCTACCTGAGTACCACCGTCAACAATAGCTTTTACCTGCTTTGCAACCTGTGTTACTGTTGCCTCATCAAATCCTGTCTTTTTCTCACCAGCAAGCGCTTCACCGCTTAATT
>CAYUKO010000141.1:0-9670 GCA_964445375.1 uncultured Roseburia sp. | reverse complement strand
CCAAACGTCTTGTGAAATCAAGGTTTCTAATTAAACCTCTTTGTTAATGTACCGTATAGTATGTCCCTCTTCGGACGGTCTCCACGGTACATCCAAATGATGTAATGCAATCAGCCTGTCCTGCACGTTAGTTCCTGCTCCCATTTTTGCAGTAGAGCCTAACAAAAAACGGACCTGTCCGCTTCTTACTTTGCTGAACAGTTCCGCTTTACGATTTTCTGTATTGGCTTCATGGATAAATGCGATTTCCTCTTTAGGAACACCTTTTCCCATTAATTTGTTTCTGATATCATCATAAATATTAAAGTTCCCATCGCCTTTTGGTGTGGATAAATCACAAAATATAAGCTGTGTAGACTTTTTTTCCTTGGTTTCTTCCCATATCTGGAACGCTTTCTCTACACAGGCATTGGATTTTGAATTCTCATTATCCGGTAATAATGCATTTATCAAACGCTGATCGAGTGCCAGCTTTCTTCCATCATTTGTGATTTTGAGCATGTTATCGATGTGAGAATCGACTTCTCTGCTTCTTACAGCCTCTGCTCTTTCTGCCAATGAAGCTACAATCTCCTTCTGATACTCACTTGGACTTAATACGACATTTTCATATTCTGCTTCCGGTACAGGCAACTTTAGCATATCCGGTGTCTGAATATCTGCACTTTCTTTAAAAAGTGCAATCAGTTCTGGTAAGTTAAAGAACTTGGCAAATCTGGTCTTTGCCCGATATCCTGTCCCTTCCGGTGCAAGCTCTATAGCTGTCTGTGTCTCTCCAAATGAAGAGGCCCATGCGTCAAATTGTCCCAATCCTAGCTCCTGAAGCTTGTTATACTGAAGGTATCTCATATTCGTATAAAGCTCCGTCATGCTATTACTGATAGGAGTTCCTGTTGCAAAGGTTATTCCCTTTCCACCTGTGATTTCGTCCAGATACTGACACTTTGCAAACATATCCGATGATTTCTGCGCCTCTGTCTGTGCGATTCCTGCTACATTCCTCATCTTTGTAAACAAAAAAAGATTTTTGTATGAATGACTTTCATCCACAAACAGTCTATCTACACCTAACTGCTCAAACGTAACCACATTATCTTTTTTCGCTGTATCATGCAGTTTTTCAAGCTTCACTTTCAAGTTCTTCTTGGTTTTCTCCATCTGTTTGATGGTATATTGTTCTCCTTGACTTGATTTCAAATCTCGAATTGCCTGCTCTAGCTCACGTATCTGTCTCTCAATCATAGCCTCCTGCCGTTCTGCAGAAATAGGAATTTTCTCGAATTGAGTATGCCCAATAATAACAGCATCATAATCTCCCGTTGCAATTCTGGAACAGAACTTTTTACGGTTCGCTGGTTCAAAGTCTTTTTTGGTTGCTGCAAGAATATTTGCTCCGGGATATAAGCGTAAAAAGTCACTCGCCCATTGTTCTGTGAGATGATTTGGTACTACAAATAAGCTCTTCTGGCACAAGCCTAATCGCTTACTCTCCATAGCTGCTGCTGTCATTTCAAACGTTTTTCCGGCACCTACACAATGAGCCAAAAGCGTATTGTTTCCATATAATACATGCGCAATAGCATTCTTCTGGTGTGGTCTCAGCTCAATGTCCGGTGTCATTCCCGGAAACTGCAAATGCGAACCGTCATATTCTCTTGGTCTGGTGGAATTGAATTTCACATTGTAGGTATGCACCAAATTCTCTCGCCTTTGCGGATCTCTGAAAATCCAGTCCTTGAATGCTTCTCTTATTGCTTCCTGTTTCTGACTGGCAAGCGTCGTTTCTTTCTTATTCAATACTCTTTTTTCCTTACCATCTTCCACAACCACATCAAATACTCTGGTGTCTTTCAGATTCAGAGAATCTTCCAAAATCTTATACGCATTCACTCTGTTTGTACCATACGTCATATTTGCCATGGGATTACCATAGTCGGCATTCTTCCCCTTTACATTCCATTCTCCTGTTATGTTAGAAAACTGAATACCCATGACATTTCTATCAAACAGATACTGTGGTGTCTGAAAGGTATCACGCATGAAATCTTCTATATATTTCTTATCAATCCATGTAGCACCAATTCGTACCTCTATATCCGATGCTTCCAGCTCGATAGGCTGCACTTTTTTTAAGCATTCTACATTTACTGCATATTCCGGCTGGTTCTCTGCTATCTTACTTGCAATCTGGAGCTTTTCACGTACATTTCCACTCAGATACTCATCCGCATTTTCCCATTCCTCTGTTACCGGATTCTTAAATATAATGCCTGCAAGCTCCTTCGTAATCTCTTCCTTGCTTTTTCCACAAAGCTCTGACATATATTCCAGATTCACTTTTGCCTTTTCTGCCATAGAAATTGCTAATGCTTCCGTTGCTGTATCAACACTGGTAACCACCTGCGCTTTCTTGATAGTACGCTTAGTAAACATATCTGCCTTGCCTTTAAAGTTCCCTTCACTGTCTACTTTCTCCAAAGAACACAACAAACAATAGCTGCTATCCTGATGAAAGGCTCTTTTATTAGTTTGTGAATTGATGATTCCATATTTCTTACTAAAATCATCATAAAGCTGATTCAATTCCGTTTGCTTATTTTTTATCACATCATCCGAATAATCATCCATCTGCAGACGAATCAGTTCCTGTGTACAGTCTCTTATGGCAATCATGCCCTTTACACGATTTTCCATGGTGTCTGACATATCGACAGGCTTCATAATCGAGTTTTCTCTATAATAAATCCTATCCTCATCCACACAATAGCTGAAATTCTTTACATCCGGTCTTGCCGGAATAATCTCCGCTGCCATTTCATCTTCCAGTTCATCCAATTCCACCGTATCAATCTGACCCTCGATATGGCTAACCGCTTCTTTTAACTGTTCCTCAAAAGTTCTGCTCTTATCTGCCACGCAAGTCGTTTCCATGCCATATGGTCCTGATACCATTTCCATCTGCCCTACAATCATCTCCGGATGTTCCGCAAAGTACGCATTCATCGAAATACCGTTTTTATCCTCTGCAAGATGTACCCATTCCGGCTCTATATCAATCATACGGTCTCTTTTCTTTAGAAAAAGAATATCCGAAGTAACTTCTGTACCTGCATTTTCTTTAAAGGCTGTGTTTGGAAGTCTGACCGCACCTAATAGTTCTGCTCGCTGTGCCAGATATTTTCTGACCTCTTCGCTCTTTTTATCCATTGTTCCTTTACTGGTTACAAAGGCAATCACTCCACCAGGGCGAACCTTATCCAATGCTTTCGCCATAAAATAATCATGAATTAGGAAATTGTTTTTATCATAATCCCTATCATTTACCTTGTACTGACCAAATGGCACGTTTCCAACTGCCACATCAAAGAAATCATTCGGATACTTTGTTTTCTCAAATCCTGTTATCTGAATATCCGCTTTCTGATAAAGCTGCTTAGCAATACGCCCCGTGATACTGTCCAGTTCTACACCAAATAATCTACTGTCCTGCATTTTCTCCGGTAGCATACCAAAGAAATTGCCGATACCCATGGAAGGCTCCAAGATGTTCCCCTTTTCAAATCCCATTTTCTCTAACGTATCGTAAATACTTCTAATAATCACAGGGCTAGTATAATGTGCATTTAAAGTACTCTCTCTTGCCTGATTGTATTCTTCCTCTGATAAAAGCTGCTTCAATTCCTGATGTTCTTTCGACCACTTCGATTTACTTTCATCGAAAACGTCTGCCAATCCACCCCAACCGACATATTTTGAAAGTATTTCCTGTTCTTCCGGTGTTGCTCTTCTTTCCTCCTGTTCTATCTTCTTCAAAGTGTGAATAGCATCTATATTTAGTGTGTACTTCTCCTTTTCTGTCCCCCACCCAAGCTCATCATTTTGAATGACATAATTCATTTTGGGCGAGTTATCCACACTCTTTTCATCATTCATTTTCACCATTTCCACATCATTCTGTGGATAAGTATGTGTAAACTCATGTGGATAATCCGTGGATAAATTCTCGGTTGCTGTTTCTTTATGTTCCTGCTTCTTTGATGAAGGTTCCACTACATCTTGTGGTTGTTTCTCCCAATACCGTTTCTCTTTATATTGCTGATACGCCTCCATCTGCTTAGGAGTCATATACTTCTCTTCCGCAACCAATTCTCGAAGTCTTTTTTCCACCTGACTCCATTTCATAGTAGTTTCCAGATACGGATTTAAGATACTACCTTTAGATATCCTGATTCCCTTGGCATCGTGATCCTCACTACTATGGTCTGTTCCTATAATAGCTGGCGTTTTCCCCCCAACACCGTATTCATGTTTTAGAAAAGCTATATTATCCTCCGTAGAATGTCCTGCACTTATCTGTTCATAGATTCTGAATTTTCCATGTTGTATGCCGCTACCTGCTTTTAATATCTCATCCTTTTCTTCCTGTGTAAAAAAATCTTCCTGCAATAAAGAAATACTGTCTGCTGTTTGTAATTCCTTCACTGGTGAAATACATGTCTTAACATCTTCTATCAGTTCACATAATGAACTGTTCATTCGATAACGTAATTTCAGCTGACCATTTTCCAGTTCTTCATTAAGTTTCTCCAATTCCGCCAAAAGCAAAGTCGCTCCTTCTGCAGTAGATAATAGCTCTTTTAATCTTGCTTCTCCCTTTGGATAATCAAATCCCTCTAATTCAAGACTTTCCGGCAACTTTCCTATACCATCTCGTAAAAAGAAATAAATATGATTAGCTATTTTGGTCTGAACCGCCTCATCCACAAAAAAAGCTTCCGTAGCACTCATATATTCTCCATGCTCTACCATGCTTCTTATTAGCTTCTCAATTTCTTCCCAATCCATAGTAAAAAAAACATTATTCTTTGCAGAATTTCTATATCCGGCTGTCATACCATTTTCATCAAACCATACGGATATAGGATGACCTTCCAACATAAAGCCTTTTCCTACCTGTCCATATTCTTTCTTCAAGAAATCTGCCATTTCTTCAGGAGTTTTTCCATGCTTATATTGATAGAAAATCCTTTTTCTGCAATCTTCTCTTCCTCCTCCGGTCAAAATAATGTCTTTTATCTGCTTTTCGTCCAAAGAAAAAGCAACGGAGTGGTTTTGTTTCATACCTGCTTCCGCTGCCTTAATATTAGTTATCTGTTCTGTTTCCGATGGAATTAAAGATAATTGCCGAAACTGTTTCGGCTTTTCTGATGTACCTAAGCGTAAATCAGCTCGTTCAGTACGATTTCCTCTGCTGCCTGTCTGATATTGTTCATCTCCCTTACCCACTTCATCTGGTCTGTGGCTTTCAGTTCCTCGTCCACGTTCTGCACCTTTGCCATCTGCTTCATCAATACGTCCATTCTCTCCTCTGCCTGTTTCTGGATTATAAGGAGGTGTGATTTTAACGTACCCTGCAATAGGAAATGATGATAAATCCCTCGCCTGTGTTCCTGAAGAAACTTCATTCTCATCTCGCCGTATCGTGTTACCGTCCCTTGTGGTACCTCGTCTGCTACTATATTCGGAATCAGATAATCCCCATTCTGTGTGTAAGTTATATTCATCTTCGTTACCTCTCTCTCTTTGTTTTTCATGTTCAAGTGCATTATCGCTTTCACGCTTTAAAGCATTATAGTCTAATATAGATTCGTTTGCAATAGCCTTTCGAATATTTGTTTGTTTTTTTAGATTCTTTTCTATTGCACGTATCTCTCTTCCTATTTCCATAAGAATAGGCTTTGCCATATCAGACACCGCAGTTCCCATAACAGCTAGCGCTTGATGAGAATTAAACTCATGAACATACGAAAAATCCATCTCATTTTTAAATATCTCTACATCTGCACCACTTCGGCTAAGTAATGTATATGCAATGCTGGAACGCAATGTTTCTCTTACTCTTAATTTCAGATTCTGTTCATCCAACTCCGCGAGATAAGTCCCTTCCCTCGCATACATTAATTCAGCTGTTACATCATCACAGCACTCCTCTGCAATACCTGTTGCCAATTCCATAAACCTTTTCTCAAAAGAAAGATTGGAATCCGTTTTCCCATAAGTCAGCTCTAGTCTTGCAATCACCGCCTCCTTGTAATCCTCTTTCATAGTCCAAAGATTCGGATCTCTGCCAATTCTCTTTGCCTTATGCACATCGGAAACATCAAAGACATACTTCAGTCTGTTTTCGCCCGGATAATCCTTATCCAATAGAGCAATTCCTTTAGAACCCTTATTTACCCAACAGAACATTCGCTCATTCCAGATTTTTACAGACGCTACTGCTGTCGCATCCGGTCTCTGTGCGTAAATAAGCAGCTGTTCATGAAACGGATACTTATATATCCTTGCTGCTGTCGTCAGATATTTCTTCCACTCATCCTCATTCCGGACAACCCATTTTGCCATATCCTCTGATAACTGCGATACTTTCGCATACTTTTCTGCCCGTTGTTCTTCTTTATCTTTATACCTTGCCATCCTTTTTCTCCCTTAAATCAAAAAAGTAGCAAAGTCAAAAAACAAACTCTGCTACTCCCCTTTTCATCCTATTTTTTTAACCCAGCGACAACTCTTTTTTCTTTTCTTGGACTTTCTCTTTTCCTAAGTTCATATTTGCCGCCTTTTCCTTCATTTCAGACATTTTTTCCTTTACGGAAACTCTCTTATGTTCCTTGGAAGATTCGTGCTTTTGTTCCACTTTCTTTTCATGCTCCTCGGCTCTATCTGCACGGAAAAGTTCCTTTTCTCTTGAATCATACGCATATACGTGGTCCGAAAGCTTTTCCTCCGGCTCTACCTGTGTGGCGTTTACCTCACGCACCATACTCTCCAATTCTGAAAGTTCCATCCCTGCAGACTTCGGTACAATTAGCAACTCATGCAAACTTGATGGAAGTACATAGAAATCACCGCCTATCTGTTCGCTTACCATTTCCATTGCTTTTTCATTCAAAGCAACTGCCGCACCATTCAGTCTTTGCTCATTGGAAAGCACATACATCAATCCATCATCTCCCGGTGGAAACATTCCTTCTGCCATGCTCATAGCTGCTTCTTTATCTCCATCAAGCTCCTTAAGTGCTTCCATGAAAAACGCTTCTTTCATAACATCCGACATTGTTCTGAATGATGTCGGCATCTGCTCGTCAAGATTTGCCACAGCAATTGCATGAAGCTCCTCCACTGAAATATCATACATTTCCAGAAGCTTATCGGTAATCGCAATAGAAGCTGTTCCTTCCTCATTCAACTGAATATGATAAGTCACAGCCAAATCATCCATCAGCTGGTGTGGTCTGCCCTCCAGCAACTCCTTATTCTCTTCTGCATTAATAATTCTCGGTACAATGTGATTCTTTGCACTCTCAAAATCAATAATTCCGGAAATATCAATCTTCCTATCTACCGCATTCTCAATATACACATCTGCAATATCTCCGATAACATCGTCAATATCCTTACCATTCTTATACTGCTCATAATGACTGTTCAGATAGACAGTAGGTGATACATTGGAATCTGGTGAAATTACCACCAAACCATCAAGAACTGTATTATTGTTCTTCATAATCTCCTTCACTTCCACGTGACTGTCTTCATATTTCGCTGGCAGATAATCCTTAATATTGTCAGCTACTGCCTGCTTAAACTCTTCATAACTCAACATATCCATACTTATTTATTCCCTTCCTTTTTCTGCTGTTCCAGCCTCTTGAATGCCTCTGCATACGCCTGCATTCTGCTGTGTTCTGCCTTCTTGTTACGTCTTTTGACATATTGTCCTTTTGCTTTTCTACTACTAACTCTCATAACTCATCCCTCCTTTACGGCACGAAAAAAGGCGGTTACTCTATTTCAGAGTTCCGCCTGATTGTTTTTTATATGATAACTATACTATATTAGGGAAGGTGACAAAAAGTGACTTTGGGAGACATGTTTAAATTTATCTTTTTTATATATAACTCTCACTATTTTTCATAACTTTCAGTTCCTTATCCCTTGTTACTCCCTTATTAGCAATTTTACACAAAAAGTTTTTTTAAGCGTACACATTGACTACGATGTACCATTAGTGTCACGCATCGAATTATAGTTTCCACCTACGGCAGTTCGTATCACTTACTATTCCTATCCTCTACCTATTTATCTCAATCTTATCATCCTTTTTTTCTCCATTTAGAAATTTAATTCTTTTCTGCAAGAGTGCTTCAATTGCACTATCTTCATATCCGTAACTCTTGATTGTCCATATTATATGATCTACTTCATTACGAATATCTACCCTTGTACTGAAAAAATCATCTCCCTGTTTTTCAAGCCAGCCTTTATTATTTGTCTTTAATAAATTTATAAACAAATCTATTATATCTGTTAATTCTTTGCCACCTTGCTGTTCACATTCACGTATCAATCTTCCAAAGTCAGTGATACGTATCAATACCTTTGCTAAACCATCTACCGTTCTTGTTTCTTCTTCTTTGACTTTACTCTGTACTATTTCTTCATTATACACATTAATTATAGAAGTATCTCCTTCGTCACTGTATTTGTTATACATTTTATGCATAATACACTCCTTATCCACCTCATCAACAATTAATGCCGAAACAAATTCTTTCTTCATTTGTTTGACCATAACATAAACCCTCTCGCAATAAGGACCAAAATATTTGAACAACTCTTCTGCATATTTTCCTTCAAATACCAGCCTATAACCTGCCTCAAACAAATCTTGCCATAAATGATTCTCCGTCCTCTTATATCCCTTTTCCTTTCCCCCCTTCTGATATTTTCTTAAGTTAGCTCTTAATGTTTGCCAATAATACCCATTCCATCTCGTAACAGAAGCCAATTCAAAAACAAGAACAAACATTTGCCTCGCTTCTCTTAAAAATTCTTCATTCTTTATTAGCTCATCCAAATATTTTTCAAATGCCTCCTGATCCATCTCTGCATTGGGTGGAATCTGCGTCATATTCATTTCATCTTGAAAAATGGACTCAAATAATTGTTTTATTCCAACAATATTATTGATTTCATACTTGTCATCCTTTCTTTGAATCTCCCTGTTTCCACAATAGGTAATTATATTCTTTGACATTACTCGGTATAGATTTTTCTTTTTGTAGGTTGAACATTTACACTTACGAAGCAGTTCCTCCTCATTTCTTTGTTCCAAGAGATAACGCATTGCTTTAGGATATCCCTCAGAGCTTTCATCCATATGCCAATTTTTATTTTTGGCAAAAAAGTCACGATTACTTCCTTCAAAAATATCAACACCGTTAAATACACAATACAATCCACCACCTATATTTAAATCAGCAATATATGAAAAAATATCACTAATTTCCGTTGGCTTTCCCGCATCCATTTTTTTAACATAGATAATATTATTCAATTCATAAATCATATCCTTTGTTTCAACCGTGTTTTCCTGTTTCATTTTATTCACTAACACTGTTTTAATCTCTTCTACCTTGTTCTTAACAAGATATCGGTTATTACTCCCACAGTCAATATGATCTAAGCCACAAGTATCTACTAAAAGGATTTCATTCTGTTCACTTTCATAGACAGATTTTGCATATTCATAATAATAAGAATCAAACACTTCTATATATTTTACAAAAGATGCTAAAGACTTCCCCCTCTTCACTCCCACATATAA
>CAYUKO010000140.1:0-9814 GCA_964445375.1 uncultured Roseburia sp. | reverse complement strand
TAGAGATAATTGCCGTTGGAACCAATGCCACGGCTACAGCAAATATGATGAAGGGTGGAACATCCCTTGGGGCAACGGGTGAAAATGCAGTGTTTTTTAATAGTCAGAGAGTTGATGCCATTGTGGGACCTGTCGGAATTGTTATGGCAAATGCCATGCTGGGTGAAATTACCCCGAAAATGGCAGAGGCAGTTTCTTCCAGCAATGCAAAATTGTATTTGATTCCAATGAACCGCTGCCATGCTAACATTATTGGCATAGAGAATAAGAAGTTGTCGGAGTATATTGCGGAAGCGGTAAATCGTATAATGGAGGCATAAGGGCAAATATGGTTCAGACATTTAAAGACTACTTACTGGAGCAGGTATGTTTGCATCCAACCATGCAGCCGCAGGATGTGGTTAAGATGTGTTATCAAGCAGCTTTTGGAGCAGAGCATTTATTGGCGGATAAAGAGGCGGCATTTACATGGCTAAGTCAGGAATTCGAAGAAATAGAAGTGACAGATGTGTCAGAAAAACTGTATGAGCAGATTCATGATAAGGTATGTCGTATGAATCTAAGGGAATGGAAACGTAGAAATATGCCGTTGATTTGGCTGTTTCGTATGTTTGTGGAGTCGGCATCCTTTACGGATATTCACGCAGAAGAAAGCTATGCTCAATGCTTAAAAGAGGCAGGGAAGCTGGTGAAAGATGGGGGCTTTTCTTTTTCTGTTACAGAGTGGGAGTGTATCAGTAAGCAGGGACCAGTGCATCACAGTGAAGTATATCGTCAGCAGGAACATCCGGCGTACCGTATCGTGTGTAGTCGATACATTCGATTGTTCCCTATCTTAGAGAAGATTGCCAAGTTTCCGCAAAAGAAAATACATACCATTGCAATAGACGGAAGATGTGCATCCGGGAAAACAACCATGGCAGGAATGCTGGCAAAGGTTCTGGATGCAGGTGTTGTTCATATGGATGACTTTTTTCTGCCGTTAGAACTTCGGACCAAAGAACGATTTGCAACACCTGGCGGAAATATACACTATGAGAGAGTACGTGATGAAGTACTTCCAAAGCTAAAAGCAGCAGAGGATTTTACCTATCAGAGATTTGATTGCAGTAGAATGATGTTAGGTGATTTTGTTACTGTCAAGGGAGGCAATTATTATATCGTAGAAGGAGCATACAGTTGCCATCCGGCATTAGGCGATTATATGGTATGCAAGGTCTTTTGTGATGTAGAGGCAGCAGAGCAGCTTGAGAGAATCCGAAAAAGAGACGGAGAAGAAATGCTGGAGCACTTTAAGAATCGGTGGATTCCGATGGAAGAGGCATACTTTAACAGCCTGGGGGAAATGGAAGTGAGGATGATGGATGAATGACACTGAATGTATTTTGTTGTGTACTGAATGACTGGTGTTTGGATTATAATACAAAAGAGAAGTGGTTTTTGGAAAAGGTATCTAATTGTAAACAGAAGCTGCTTATGGATGAAGCTACAACATGTTATACCTTTTCTGTTGTTGAGAGAAAGACAAATATCCCATTTATTGGGCAGGCATTATTTGTAAATCAGCGATTAAAAGGACTGGAATTAGAGATTGATAACAGTAGTAGAACCGGCATACTCAAAGATGCAGTGACTGGGATGCTTGGAGAACCTGATATCAGAATGAAAGACATAAGTTATTACTTTTTTGAAAATACCAAGTATACTCTGATGCAAGAGGAACAGGTGCTGCTTATAGAGTTTCATAAAACATATAAAAAAAGCAGGATTCATTTTGATAATCCGTTTCAATTATTTCGCGTGTACAGACTTCGTGGACTTACGAGATATTTAGGACTGGCAACATTGCTATTTACATCATTTATGTATTCATTTAATGTGTATAAGAGCATTTGTGGGTGGTTAGATACTGGATATGAGCCTTACTTTAAGGAGAGTATCATGGGTTCGGTTTTTGTTTTACCATTTATTTTATGGACCATACGAAATATTTTGGGTTTATACAATATGGAGTATTCCCGAATGGGAAAAACATTGAAATACTTTTGCGATGGTACCGATAAAGGGTGCTTTAATAGATATCTAAATCTATTAAATAAAGAGTTAAAAGACGTAGAATTAAAGGATATCAATATTAGAATTACCAGAAACTTTGTCTGTATTAGGGATATTCCACTTTGTAGATTTGTTGCGATTCCAAGGAAAAATATTGTTAATGTATCTTATGGTATATTAACGATGAAAAACAAGGTGGGAACGGTTACACATACCTGTCTTGATATTAAGGCAGCAGATGGCAATATATATAAGTATACAAGTAGAAAAAAAGGACGCATGGAAGCAATAAAAGCAATGATATCGTAAGAAAAAATGTTTGAAAGAGAAATTACGGTATTGACAATAAGCAAGAGCATGATATACTAAAAACAACATATGAATAATTGCTCATATGTAATAAAATAAGAAAAGGTGGAAACAGATATGAAGAAAACATACAAGATTGAAGTAGATTGTGCAAATTGTGCCAATAAGATGGAAGAAGCAGCCAAGAAGACAGCAGGCGTAAAGGATGCTACCGTTAATTTTATGACCTTAAAGATGAATGTAGAATTCGAAGATGGTGCAGATGTAAAGGCAGTTATGCAGGATGTGCTTGCAAATTGCAAGAAAGTAGAGGATGACTGCGAGATATACTTATAAAATGATAACAGGTATTGACTGGAGGACAATGTATGAATAAGAAACAGAAAAAGGTACTGCGAAGGATTATCATTGCAGCAGTATGCATTGTTATCCTCGAATTGTTACCAATCAAAGAATATATAAAGTTCGTATTATATATGATTCCCTATCTGGTAATTGGGTATGATATCCTTATTAAGGCATGGAAGGGAATCCGCAATAAACAGGTTTTTGATGAGAATTTCTTAATGGCGATTGCAACTGTAGGTGCGATAGCACTTGGTATTTACCGTGTGCTGCATGGGGAAATGGCAGAAGGGCTTGAAAATGGAAGAGAAGGCGTTGCAGTAATGCTTTTTTACCAGATTGGAGAGTTGTTCCAGAGTTATGCAGTAGGTAAGAGCCGCAGAAATATCAGTGAGCTTATGGATATTCGCCCTGACTATGCCAATATTGAGAATGAGGATGGTAAGCTGGAACAGGTTGATCCTGATGAAGTAGAGGTTGGAAGTGTGATACTTGTCCAGCCGGGCGAGAAGATTCCAATCGATGGTGTTATTGTGGAAGGAAGCACAACATTGAACACCAGCGCGCTGACAGGAGAAAGTCTTCCAAGAGAAGCAGCTGTTGGGGATGAAGTAATCAGTGGTTGTATCAATATGACAGGTGTTCTTAAGATTCGAACCACCAGGGAATTTGGAGAGTCTACCGTATCAAAGATTTTAGAACTGGTGGAGAATGCAAGTTCCAGAAAGTCCAGGTCAGAGAATTTCATTTCGAAGTTTGCAAAGTATTATACGCCGGCAGTTTGTTATGGCGCGGTAGTACTTGCCATTTTGCCACCAATCTGTAGAATGTTATTTATGGGATTATCACCGGAATGGGGTGTATGGGTGCTTCGAGCACTGACATTTCTTGTAATCAGCTGCCCTTGCGCACTGGTAATCAGTATTCCGTTAAGCTTCTTTGCGGGAATCGGTGGAGCAAGTAACGCGGGAGTGTTGATAAAAGGTTCTAATTA
Source organism: uncultured Roseburia sp. (assembly GCA_964445375.1). Classification (GTDB taxonomy): domain Bacteria; phylum Bacillota; class Clostridia; order Lachnospirales; family Lachnospiraceae; genus COE1. The sequence goes on along the minus strand of CAYUKO010000140.1, from coordinate 6,111 downwards.
TCTGGAAACACTTGCCCAGACAAAGTATGTTGTGTTCGATAAAACAGGAACTATGACAGAAGGTGTTTTTGAAGTAAGCAAAATCAGCGCAGAACAGATAGAGGAATCCAAGCTGATAGAATATGCTGCGTTAGTAGAAAGCTATTCGTCACATCCAATCAGTAAGAGTCTGCAAAAAGCATATGGCAAGGAGGTTGATACCAACCGTGTCGCTAATGTGGAAGAAATCAGCGGAAATGGCGTAACTGCTTTGGTAGATGGCATAGCCGTAGCAGCAGGAAATGAAAAGCTCATGGACAGACTTGGAATTCTGGCAAAGGATGTACAGGAGACGGGAACCGTAGTTCATATAGCAATAAATGGTGCGTATGGCGGATATATTTTGATTTCTGATAAGTTAAAGCCGACAGCAAAGTCCGCGATTAAGGCTTTAAAGCAGGCAGGAATCAAGAAAACAGTTATGTTAACCGGAGACAGAAAGAATACCGCAGAGCAAGTAGCAAGAGAGCTTGGTATTGATGAGGTCTATAGTGAACTTCTTCCTGCGGATAAAGTTTCCAAAGTAGAGGAACTTTTACAGCATAAGGGTGAGAAAGAGAAGCTTGCCTTTGTCGGTGATGGTATCAATGATGCACCTGTATTATCAAGAGCAGATATTGGTATTGCGATGGGAGCACTTGGCTCAGATGCGGCAATTGAAGCAGCAGATATTGTATTAATGGATGATGACCCATTAAAAATTGCAAAGGCAATTAAGATTTCAAGAAAATGCATCCGCATAGTCTATGAGAATATTTACTTTGCAATTGGCGTGAAAGTAATCTGTCTGGCATTGGGAGCAGTTGGTATTGCGAATATGTGGGTAGCCATTTTTGCAGATGTAGGAGTTATGGTTCTTGCTGTATTGAATGCCATTAGAACACTTTCGGTAAAGAAGTTGTAATCATTCAGAAGCAGGCAGGACAAACGCAGAACAAGGAAAGAGGTACAAGATAAATGGAAAAAGAAACAAAGCATTGCTGCCAGCATGGCACAGAGGAAATGCAGTGTGAAACCATAGAGGTACATGAAGAACTGGTAAGGATTGTGAATGAGAAGCTTCCGAATGAAGAGGAATTATATGATCTAGCAGAGCTGTTCAAGGTGTTTGGTGATTCTACCAGAATCAGGATCCTTTTTGTTCTGTTGGAAGCAGAGGTGTGTGTCTGCGATTTGGCAGCTGCGCTTAATATGACACAGTCAGCAGTTTCCCACCAGCTTAGAATTCTCAAACAGAGTAAGCTGGTAAAGAGCAGAAGGGAAGGGAAATCCATCTTTTATTCTTTGGCGGATGGACATGTAAAAACGATTATCGACCAGGGATGGGAACATATCGAAGAAGATTAAGTTTTTGGCTATTGCATTGTTGTGCGATAGCCATTTTTTTTGTAGAATGGTTACAGAATAAGAAATGCAGAAGAGGTATGTTATGGATTTATTTGAATATATGAAGAGTACTACCTTGGAAAAGGAGTCACCGCTTGCGGCAAGACTACGTCCTACTACCTTGGAAGAGGTTGTCGGTCAGTCGCATATTATTGGGAAGGACAAGCTGCTTTATCGTGCGATTAAAGCAGATAAGATAAGTTCTATTATTTTCTATGGACCGCCGGGAACCGGTAAGACAACACTTGCGAAGGTAATCGCCAATACGACCAGTGCGGAATTTACGCAGATTAATGCAACCATTGCCGGCAAAAAGGATATGGAAGAGGTCGTTAATAAAGCAAAGGATACGCTTGCCATGTATGGGAAACGTACCATTTTGTTTATTGATGAGATTCATCGTTTTAATAAGAGTCAGCAGGATTATTTGCTGCCATTTGTAGAGGATGGAACGATTATCCTGATTGGCGCGACGACAGAAAATCCTTATTTTGAGGTAAACGGTGCTTTGATTTCACGTTCTATTATTTTTGAACTTAAACCATTGGAACGGGAAGATATCAAAACATTGTTAAAAAGAGCCGTATATGATAAGGAAAAGGGTATGGGCTCTTTTGGTGCAGAGATTGATGAGGATGCATTGGAGTTTCTTGCTGATTTATCAGGTGGTGATGCCAGACATGCATTGAATGCCATTGAGCTTGGTGTCATGACAACGGACAGAAGTGAAGATGGTAGGATTCATATTACGGTGGAAGTAGCGCAGGAATGTATTCAGAAGCGAAGAGTGCTGTATGATAAGAACGGCGATAATCATTATGATACGATTTCAGCATTTATCAAGAGTATGCGTGGCTCTGATCCGGATGCGGCAGTCTATTATCTTGCAAAGATGTTATATGCAGGAGAAGAGGTGGCATTTATTGCCAGGAGAATCATGATTTGTGCGTCTGAGGATGTAGGAAATGCTGACCCGAATGCTTTGACAGTTGCGGTGAGCGCAGCGCAGGCGGTAGAGCGGATTGGAATGCCGGAGGCACAGATTATTCTCTCACAGGCGGTAACCTATGTGGCGTGTGCACCAAAGAGCAATTCTGCGTGCAATGCGATTTTTGCGGCAAATGAAGAAGTAAGAAGAAGCGGCAATTTGCCAATTCCAACACATTTGCAGGATGCTCACTATAAGGGTTCTGCAAAGCTGGGACATGGGATCGGCTATAAATACGCACATGATTATCCTAATCATTATGTGGAACAGCAGTATTTGCCATATGAATTGACAGGCAAGAAGTTCTATGAGCCAACAGAAAATGGCTATGAGGCAGCCATCAGAGCGCATATGAATAGAATCAAGGAAGAAGCAAAGGAGCAGTGATGACACTGCTCCTTTAAAATAGCTCCTGCATTAGATACTGATATATTTTCTGATTTTTCTTCTGCCAGCTGTCACAGATAGAAACTGCCATTTCTGCCGTTGGAACAGAAAGCTTGATATTTACCAGTTCCACATCTTTTTCCCGGGCAATCAGCTGGGCTTCGTATTCACCGGATGTAGACTTGTAATAATCAGCGGTAATGGAAGCTTCATTCTTTAATTCTAAATGCTTTGCATCCAGATAACTGTCGATGTCCTGTTTGATGGCATCTCCAATACGATTACCGAAGTAGGAAAGAGTATTGCGTCCCTCCTCGGTAATAGAGAAATAGGTACGATTCATCAAAGTATCTGGCTTAATCAGTTCGGTATCCTGCAAATCAGAGATGACCTCCTGCAGGGTAAGGAAGTTCGTATATTCCTTTTCCAGAATAAATTCACTAATCTGTGCATAGGTCAGTTTAAACTTTACCTTATTTAACATGTAAAGAACGATTAGTTTGTATAGAGTTAATGGGTCCTGTGTCATCAGATTTTCACTTCTTTCTATATCATGAATTGCCGGAAATGGCATACTTAAAGTTTCGTATCAGGAGAAAACAGTCTTCCCTGAAAGGTTTCTCTTGCCCGTAATTCCTTATGAAGCGTGTTAAGTACGTTTCGCTTGTTAAGACTCCATGTAGGAGCAATTAATAAATCCTTTGGGCCGTCACCTGTTACTCTATGGATAATCATATCAGGTGGAAGCAGTTCAAGGCAAGAGATAATAATATCAATATACTCCTCAAATCTGAGAATTTCAAAAGTTTTCTTTGAAAAATCCGTAGCAAGGTCTGTATTTTTAAGTACATGAAGGAGTTGCAGTTTGATGCCGAATATCTTTTTCTGGCTAAGATAGCGGCAGGTAGCAAGCATCTTTTCTTTATTTTCACCAGGAAGTCCAAGAATTATATGAACAATAACAGGAATATCAGCTTTTTGCAAACGGGCAAGCGAATCCTCGAAAGCGGCAAGTGGATAACCTCTGCGGATGTAGAGGGCAGTCTGCTCGTGAATCGTCTGAAGTCCCAGTTCAATCCAGATGAATTTATCAGGAAATTGCTGCTTTAGGCGGCTCAGAAGGTCAATAATCGGCTGTTCTAAGCAATCTGGTCTGGTAGCGATGGAAATACCGACAACATCCGGCTCAGAAAGTGCTTCGGAAAAAAGTTTTTCTAAGCGTTCCGGCGCAGCATAGGTGTTGGTAAAGGATTGAAAATAGGCAATAAAACGGTTTCCGATATTCTTATCGCGGAAAAGTGTTTTGCCATTTTCTAATTGCTCATGTATGGAAAGTCCGTGGCTTGCAAAATCGCCGCTTCCGCCAGAGCTGCAAAAGATACAGCCTCTTGTATCAAGCTTGCCATCACGATTGGGACAAGTCATACCAGCATCAAGGGCAATCTTATATATTTTTTCCCCGTACATATTTTTTAGATAAAAGTCGAGGGAATGATAAGGCTTCTCGCCCCAACGCTTTGGGTTGGTTGTTTCATAACTGAATAGCCGCCCTTGTAAGGCGGCTATGCTGGAATTGTACTCTTTTATCATAAGTGATTAACGTTTGATATGGGACTTAACAGCCTCAGCAACTACTTCAGCAACCTTTGGATTGAATGCTTCAGGAAGGATGAAGTCCTCATTTAATTCGTCATCTGAAACAAGACCTGCAAGTGCATTTGCAGCAGCAAGCTTCATTTCTTCTGTAATCTGGGTAGCACGTCCTTCTAACGCACCCTTGAAGATACCAGGAAATGCAACAACGTTGTTAACCTGATTCGGGAAATCGCTTCTTCCGGTACCAACAACTCTTGCACCAGCAGCCTTAGCCATATCCGGCATAATTTCAGGAGTTGGGTTTGCCATAGCAAAGAGAATAGAATCCTTTGCCATAGAAGAAACCATTTCAGGAGTTACGATATTTGGAGCAGATACACCGATGAAGATATCAGCACCCTTTAAAGCATCTGCAAGCTTTCCGGTTTCGTGGTTGGGATTAGTAATCTTTGCCATTTTCTCCTGCATCCAGTTAAGACCTTCTGTGGATTTGTCAACAATACCAACCTTATCGCACATGATTACGTTAGTGAATCCATAGGTTAAGAGAAGCTTTGTAATAGCGACACCGGCACTTCCGGCACCGTTAACAACAACCTTACAATCTTCTTTCTTCTTATTTACAACCTTTAAAGCATTGATGATACCTGCAAGTACAACGATAGCAGTACCGTGCTGGTCATCGTGGAATACAGGGATATCCAGAGTTGCTTTCAGTCTTTCTTCAATTTCAAAACAGCGTGGAGCGCTGATGTCTTCAAGATTGATTCCGCCGTAAGCAGGAGCAAGCCATGTAACAGCTTTGATGATTTCTTCTGTGTCCTGTGTGTCAAGACAGATAGGAACTGCGTTTACACCGCCGAATTCCTTGAATAATACAGCTTTACCTTCCATAACAGGCATAGCTGCGTGAGGTCCGATATTTCCAAGACCAAGTACGGCGCTACCATCAGAAACAACGGCAACTGTGTTTGCTTTCATGGTATATTTATATGCGGCTTCTTTATCCTCGGCAATTACCTTACAAGGCTCTGCAACACCAGGAGTATAGGCAAGGGAAAGGTCTTCTCTTGACTTTACAGGTGTCTTTGATACAGTTTCCAACTTTCCGTTCCATTCTTCATGAAGCGCTAATGCTTTTTCTTGAATTGTCATATGTACTATCTCCGATCTGTTTATTAAACTATTTAAGACAAAATTGTAAATCATGATAACTATTCCGTACAGGTCGAAGCACTTGCTGTTGAGACCGTGAGAATATAATTCCAAATCCTGATACAACTCTGTTGTCTTGAACTAGGATAATCATATCTCATTTAAAAATGATTCGCAATAAATTCTTCTTCCTATTTTGAAAAAAATAGGTTATAATACAGTAGCAGTAATTCATATAGTAGCTACTTGAAGAAAAATCAGTTACTACATATCTTAAAAGATTCAAAGAGCAGAATAGGTATATGATATTTCACCCATCTGCTATTATTACCCCGGATATACAGTTAGGAAGAATAAGGGTAACTATTCAGCAGGAATACGTATTTACTGCGGATTCCGTGAGAAAATGTAGCATAATTAGGCAAAAATCCCATCGCTGAAAGCGATTCTGAATGAATTTTTGCATGTAATTATGAAGGTACTGAATAATTACGAATAAGGATTGTTGAATTCAGTTAAAAAATTATATATATGAATTTTAATTATGAAGAACTTAGTTC
>CAYUKO010000139.1:0-9840 GCA_964445375.1 uncultured Roseburia sp. | reverse complement strand
CATACATATATTTGTAATTACAAATATTTTCAGTTAATTTTTAAAATTTTATTGAATTATTTCAATTTGGTTGTGATACTGGCATCTCCTGAAGTCATTCTAAGTATGCATGAAGCGATTTCTTCCTCTGACATTTCACCTACTTCTGTCACGATAACAGTTTCTGCACTCTCACCTGCTGGGATTTCTTCTATATAAGTTGTAAAATCATTTACAAGTAACGTACTGGAAATCTTCTTGTAATTACCACCATTCAGATTCATACTTAAATCAAAATCTTTTTCAAACAAATCACATGTAATTACAGCTTCACTTGTATTCTCTACCGTAAAATGCATGACAAGCAGTGTATTTCCATCCGCAGCACTTACTGAAAATCCGGCTCCAACCTCTCCTGACGGATACGCTGTGCACAATTCCATGGAATCATATTGTATAGAAACATCTTCTATGCCAAATGTTTCTGCAAAATCAACCTCTTTTGCATCCACTATGTTTAATGCACTGTCTTCCTCTGTGGCTGTTTCCTGTTCCACCTGCATTTCTACTTCTACCGTCTCCTGCTCCTGTACCGTATCTTCCGTCATCTCTTCCGTTACTTCCTTAGTCGGTTCTTCCTCTACAAGAACTTCTTCATCCGCTATCTTATAATCATAATTGGGTGAATACTTCAACAGCATATCTGCTGCATATTCTGCCACCAATGCGGACTGCTCCTCTGTCATGTCAGGCATATGATCCATACACCCTGTCAATAAACCTGCTGCCACTACTGCTACTCCTATCATTTTCCCCTTTTTCACAATAACACCTCCGTTTATTTTGTTTCAAGTTCCATCCAGAACTCTACGCCATTTGTATAATTCCTGACACCATACTGTTGGTTCATAGACTCCATGATTGCCTTAACGATGGAAAGCCCCACGCCACTTCCTCCATATTCTCGTGTTCTTGCCTTATCCACCTTATAGAATTTCTCCCAGATATGAGGCAGAGACTCCTCTGGAATTGGTTCTCCCGTATTGAATACACTAATACGAACCTTTCCATCCAACAACTGATATCTGATATCTATTATCTTATCCCCACTAACATGGTTCATGGCATTACTGAAATAATTTCGAAATACTTCTTCTGTCTTAAATTCATCCGCCCAAACATAAATCGGCGGCATTTCTTCCACATGCAAAGTAACTTCATTCTGTTTAATCAAAATCTCTGCTGATTGCAGGAAATTCTGGATCATCATGGTAATGTCGAAACGTTCCATGGAAATATTGTCATTTCCAAATTCCAGCTGATTCAGAGTCAGAAGCTTCTTCACCATAACGTTCATCTTATCCGCTTCATCCATAATGACATCACAGTAGAAATTCCTACTTTCTATATCGTCACTATTGATTCCTTCCTTAAGTCCTTCCGCATAGCCTTGAATCAATGCAAGCGGCGTCTTCAATTCATGAGAAACATTAGAAAGGAATTCCTTACGCATCTCATCAATTTGCTCTTTTTTCTCAATGTCACGTTGTAGCTCATTATTGGCTGTCTTCAACTCGGAAATCGTTCTTTCCAACGTACTGGAAAGCTGATTGATATGTTCTCCGAGCAAATCAATTTCATTTTTTCCATGGCTTTCATACTTCGTTTCAAAGTCAAGCTCTGTCATTTTCTCAGATATATCTTTCAGCTGCATAATCGGTTTCGTAATCCTTGTTGTCACAAACCAAATCAACACAGCACTTACCAACGTGGAAATCAATCCAACATATGCAAGAAAACGATTGGAAATCTTTACACTATCACGAATACTTTCCAATGGCGAACGCATCAAAAAGAGATTTCCATTGTCCAGAACACCCCACATTTCGAGATATTCTGTATTCGTTGTCATATCTACAAGCATAGCTGCCGTATAATCCTGTGTTTCCGCTATATAATTTCTTCCATCTCTGTCTCTCGGAGCAAAAATATTATCATAAAGCCTTCGAATCAACATATTGGTATCTCTTGATGATGACTTTATCGTATTTGACTGTGCATCAATAACTACAACACTGATATTATACATATCGCAAATCTTACGAAGTTCTACATCAAACTTGTCCGATGTAATATCTCCAGTATTGGCAGCCTCATTAATACTGTCATAGGCTGAATGTATTGCTGTTGTCTTATAATTAATATAAAAATCTTCCAAAAAAGTACTGTTAATAAACCAGCACAGTACAATAGTTCCTGCCATCAAAGCAATAAAAACAGTTGCTATCTGGCGTTTTATCGAATATTTCATACTATTCCGCCTCTTCGAACTTATATCCCATGCCCCAGATGGTCTTAATCATATCGCCTTTATCACCAAGCTTGCTTCTAAGCTTCTTGACATGCGTATCTATCGTTCTTACATCACCGAAATAGTCATAATTCCATACACTATTCAAAATCTTTTCTCTGGAAAGAGCAATTCCTTTATTCTCCATAAAATACGTAAGAAGTTCAAACTCCTTAAAGCTTAAATCAATGGTTTTACCATCAATCGTCACTACACGCGCCGCTTTATCAATCTGAATCCCACCATATTCCATAGAGTCTGTCTCACTTACCTGATTGGTTCTTCTAAGAATCGCTTCCACTCTTGCCACCAGAATCTTAGGACTGAAAGGTTTGGTTATATACTCGTCCACACCTAACTGAAATCCCAGAAGCTCGTCCTTCTCATCTGACTTTGCAGTCAGCATGATAATCGGCACCTTCGAATAGTTTCGAACCTCCTTACATACCTGCCAGCCATCCATCTTAGGCATCATAACATCAAGAATAAGCAACGCAATATCCTGATGTTCGAAAAATATATCCAGTGCAGCACTTCCGTCTCCTGCTTCTAATACTTCATAATTCTGATTTACTAAAAAATCTTTTACAAGCTTTCGCATTCTGCTTTCATCATCGACAACGAGAATCTTTAATCTATTCATGTCAGACCTCCCTAATTTCATATTAACACTTAATTATAGCACTGAACTGTGTAAAAAATGTGAAAATATGTACTATTTATTCTTCTGACAAAATAACTCTTTCCTTCTCTCGAAGTTCGCCTTCCCGTTGTTCAAGTTCCTGTTCCCAGGCTGCATATTTATTCTGAAGTGCTTTCTCATAATTTAGTATTGTCGGTCTTGAGCCTGTTGTTGAAATAAAAAACATAACACCTACCAAAATAACCAATACAACATTCAAGCATATCGAAGTTTTTCTTGTAAAAAACTCCTGTTTCTCTTTTTTAGGCTTTTTGGGTTTTTGGGTGCCTTTTACTTTTTCCACCACTGGAGCCGTACTATCTCTCAGATTATAGACCTGATTTACAGGAATCGGAGGAACCTCCTCTCGAATCAATGGACTCTGTTTCAAGGTTTTCTGTAATTGTTTTAAATATTCATATCCAACCGGAGTTTTAAAGATACGATTCTCTATCACTTTTTTATAGACCATCAACATCATCTGTGGATTACGATAGTCCATTTTCTCCTCCAGTTTTTGGATCTTCAATTCTTCACTTTTTGCCTGGTTTGCATCTTTTTCAGAGCCAAATTGAAAACCATTTATCGTCCAGTCTTCTCTTCCTGCCATACTAATCAGCCTCCATCATCCGTCTACATGTTCTCAATCAGTTCATACATCTCCCGATATACATCTTCCAATGTCTTTATTTCATCCTGTTCCAATACATTTCCATCTCTCAATTTTTCTACCATTGGAGTCAGTAAATGATATAGCTTATTCATTCCCAGATTTGAGATAAATCCTTTCATTGTATGTGCTGCTTTGAAAGCCTCATTGATATTTCCTACTGCACATGCTTCTTTCAAGCTATCCATACTGTCATCATCTAAAAACTTTTTTAAACATTTCTTGTATAACTGCTCATTATTCAGAAAACGCTTCATGGTTCCTTCTACATCGAACCCATGTTGTTCCAATAACTCTCTTTCTGTATTCTCCATAATTCTTCCTTTCCACCAGACTAATCCTGCATCAAGCCACTCACATCAAGGATCAAAGCAATGCTTCCATCTCCAAGCTGTGTACAACCTGAAATACCATGTACCTTCTTTACATATGCCGGTATCGGTTTTACAACGATTTCCTGTGTTCCAATCAATTCATCAATTAATACGCAAAGAGTATTTCCTTCATATTCCAGAAGCAGCATAACGCCATCTTCTACACTCTTTATCGCATCCTCCAGATTATATTTCTGACTCAATCTAAGAATTGGATAGCATTCTCCGCGAATCATGACATATTCCTCGCCATTTGGCTCATGAATCATCTTATCCTCTGTTACACGGATAAATTCTTTGATTGCTGAAGTCTCCATGACAAATTTTGTATTTCCGTTTCTCATGACAATACCGTCAATGATTGCCATTGTCAGTGGAATCTTCATTGTCATGGTAGTTCCCTTGCCCTCTTCTGACTCAATATCAAGAACTCCACCAATCTTCTGGATATTCTTAACAACAACATCCATGCCTACACCTCGGCCGGAGTATTCCGTTACCTGCTCTTTGGTAGAAAATCCCGGATAGGTAATAAACTGGAAGATTTCTTTATCTGAATATTCACTTTCTGTACGATTATCCGGCAAGATACCATTATCCAATGCCTTTTTATACAATTTCTTGCGACTTAATCCCTTTCCATTGTCGCGAACACTGATCCATACCTTTCCGCCTTCATTCTTTGCTTCCAGGACAATCTTGCCTTTCTCTTTCTTGCCCTGCGCTGCTCTTTCCTCATTTGTTTCAATTCCATGATCTACGGAATTTCTGACAAGATGCATCAAAGGATCTGATATTGTCTCAATGATATTCTTATCTACTTCTGTGGTATCACCAATCATTTCAAACTCAATATCTTTACCAAGCTTTCTGGAAATATCAAACACGGTTCGATTCATCTTCTGGAACGTATTCGTCAACGGCATCATACGCATGGACATAATCAATTCCTGCATTTCTGTCGTTATCTTGGCAAGCTGTGCTGCTGCCTTCTGGAAGTTGGAAAGTTCAAGTCCCGGTACCTGCAAATCCTGATTCTGCAATACGACAGATTCTGCAATCACCATTTCTCCCATCAGATTCATCAGCAAATTCATCTTATCTATATTAACACTCATGAAGGACTGCTTATGTTCCTTCTTCTTTTTCGTCTTGGTAATCTGCTTTGCCCTGCCGGCTTCCTTCTGGATGACATAATCACCCGGCTGAGGTTCCGCTTCGTTCTTTGCAGCATCCTGAGCATCCGCTGTTTCTTCTATCTGAGTCTGCCCTTGTGCTTCTGAGAATCCTCGATCAAACTCAGCCTTTCCACACTCAGAAACATCTATCTGACTAATTTCTACCGTAGTATCTAATAATTTTCTAAGCTTCTCTTCCGTAAAATTACCGTGAACCATCATTAAAAAGCCATCTTCCATGATCGTTTCTGCGGTTGTCTCATCGGTTAGAATATCTTCCGGTGTATAATGAATATCTTCTGTTACTTCCTTCAATGCGTAAACAGCGGAATACGCACGCATATTACACATCTGCGTACCTGGTAAATACATAATTCTGACACGAAAATACTTGTCCTCACCTGACACCTGCGGTGCGATGTAGAACTGTTTTGGGCCAAGTTTCATATCTGCTGCCTTTTTCTTCTTGTCCGGTGCAGCTTCTGGCGCACCTTCTCCATTTTCCGACTTCAATTGCTGTAAAAAGGCATCCATCTTCAAAATCAATTCGGAATTATCACCATCCGGATCTCCTCCCTCCTTGATTTTCTCCATCTCCCCATTAATAAAATCAAGCACCTGAAAAACGGAATCTGTCAACTCCATATGATGCTCATCTATATCCTCATGTTCACGTAAAAAAAAGAAAATATCTTCTAACTTATGTGACACCTTCATAATATTGTCGTACATCATAACTCCGGAAGAGCCCTTAATCGTATGCATAATACGGAAAATCTCATTGATGCTGTTCTCGTCAAAAGATTCTTCATCCTTATTTTCCAACACGATTTCTTCCAGCTTTTCAAGCAGTTGACCATTTTCATATATATACATGTCAACCATTCCGTCTAAATTGAATTCTTCAGCCATCTGAGGCACCCCTTCCACATATGTTCACTAAGCAAAGCTCAGACTTTACCTATTCATAAAAAGCAATAAATCCCACTTACAATTTTATATCCTTTTCAAACAATAGTCAATGTTTTCAGATAATTTTGAAGTTGTAAAAAAAGATACGCACCAACTTGCGTACCTTTTTCACCTACATCACGAAAGGACTTCCAATCCTTTTTCTTCTTTCTCTAATGCTTTTACTACATGTAAAGCTTCTTCCAGCTGATATGGTTCAATATAGAATACTACTCTCTTATTCTGTTCATCCTGCACAAGACGCCTTTCACACTTCATAAGATATGAAATTCGTGCCTTCAGTAATGCCCGCTCCATTTTGTTCTTGATTTCATTGTCTTGCGTAGCGCAAAGCGCAACCTGACTTCCCATAATACACCTCCATATTGTTACTCGGTAACATAACCCCTTTACATGTTCTTACTATAGTATAGCAAATATGTCTGTATTTCGCCACTAAATAAACTAATTTTTATTATTTTTTCACATTATTCATGTCATAATACCTGTTTTTTCCATACAAACCCTTGTAATATCCAAAAACTGCATTTATAATATCTCGTGATGTTTTAAGCAATCTAAATTCAGTTCGCACATCATTGTGTTTTTTATGGAGAAAGATTATGATATTGAAAAACATGAAAAATCCAAAATACATTCGAAGAATTATTCCTATGCTTTTATTGCTTGTATTTACCTTTACTTCTTCTTATGTTTATGCACAGGATGACTTTGAAAAAAATCAGGTTTATGTGCAACACACCGCAGAAAACAATTCGGATTCTGAACAGGAGTCCTATTTAGCACCATTAATCATACCTGTCGAAGGCGATACCACAAATTACATCGACTACCTTGAAGATACGTCTTCTCTTTCTGCTAATGCTACAACACCTCTTGTACAGTCTTTAAACATGACAGCGGCTTCCACGGACACTCTTTATCAGGAAAATAATTATGACAGTTTTTATGAACACTCTGTTTTTGTTGGAGATTCTCTTTCTGTAGGCTTTCAAAACTTTTGCAAGCAACAGTCTGACAGCATTGCATCCGAAAGTACTTACTTCCTTGCCAAAGAAAGCGGTTCTGCAAAAGCTGCAATCTCTTCGAAAGCACTGACTACCTACGCAAATATCATGCCGGAATATCAGGGCAAGGTTCAGTATATTGAAGATTCGATTTCACAAATGGCAGATATCCAGAAAGTATTTATCTGCTATGGCATGAATGACCTGGTCAGCAGTACTCCGGAACAATTTGTTCAGAATATGGAAACCTTAATAAACCGTATTCTTGCTAAAAACCCTGACGTATCTATCTATGTGCTATCCATTCCATGTGTGATGGCAGATGTGCAGACCGGGCTGTTAAGCAATTCCTCGATTCAATCAGCCAATGCACTTCTGGCAGCAACCTGTATCGAGAAGCAATGGGGATTTATCAATACAGCCGAATATCTGATGAATGCCAATCTTGCCATTCATGAGAAATACAGCTCCGATGGCTATGTCCATGAAAACAATTCCGCTTATCGCGAATGGACAAAGGTTCTTAGAAATTATGCTTACGAAAGTTCTTGTTCTTAATAAGACACATGCAAAAAGCTCATGAGATTTTATTTCCCATGAGCTTTTCTTTACATTCTTGTGAAATTCATAAATCCTTTTTCTTCTTTTAAACTCTCTGTCGGATATTTTGCATAGCTGATGCCATTTTCCTTCGCAAAAGCTTCGTATACTTCCTTCGCCTGTATCTGTGGCTCGAAAGCTGCGTCCACCTTAACCGGAATAAACTTTCTTCCTTCGGTAATTGCTTTTGTCAGTTCACTCAATCCACTCTTAAGGAACCATGTTCCATTCACTTCATTTACAGTAACCATTCCATCCTTTGCTGCTTCATTACTTGCAAAAATAGAACTTGGATTCAACTCCATAAGCTTTGCAAATTCATTCTTTTTGTACTCTTCAAGCTTCTCTAAAATCTCTGCTGCAATTTCAGCCGGAGCTGCATTGGTACTTTCAATAACCAGATTGTAGTTGCTCATGTCGTAATAATCAATCTCATAGATTTCCTTAAAACGAACGGACTCCATCTCCTGTCTATGTACAAGAGCCTTCTTACAAGCCTCCTGTGATTCGTAGGACTCTGAATTAGCACGCACACTGTCATTAAATACTCTTCTACTTGCCTCATCAATATCAGTAATGACAAATACCTTGAAGCTGTCTGGCACGAAGTTCCATGCAAGGCGGGAGTCAAACATGATATGATCACGTTCTCTTCCGATCTTTGCAGTTGTGTCATCTATCATCTGGTCAACGGAACGGTCACCCCTTCTGGTTGCTTCATTTACCTGCTTGTTGAATTCTTCTACGGACAATCCTTTCTCCATAGCTAACTCTCGAAAAATGTTTCCGGTTGATACGATTTCATATCCTTTTTCCTTTAACACTTTTCCAATGCTTGATTTACCACTTCCGAGATTACCAGTAATCGTAATGTTCATAATTTATCCTCCATCAAATACTTCTGTATCTTGTAACTTTTATCTTATCACGTTTCCTGGTATATTCTCAACCGCATTTTACTGCTTTCTTATTCTTTCGTATTCTTTTTTCTATTTTCTTACAAAAGACGTTTTCTGATAAAACTGTTATTCTCTGTCTCTTCTGCCGTAGTCTGTGCCGTTTCACCGCAGTTACAACCTTCCTCAGATACATCTCCACATACTACGCTAGCATCTCCGGTATCAATGTCTGCACCAAAGGCAAGTGTAATCTCTATACACAACGGCTGTGTTACGGTAAAGGTACATGATTTCTTTGTTCCTGGACATTTATCCTGCATCGTCACAACAGGATTACCACAGCAGCGTGCATTTGCTCCTTCGGATGTTGCAAATGGTGTCACCGTTACAGGAACGCACACGGTTTCTTTCTGGAAAAAGGTTGTTTCACAACTGGTTGTTCCACCACACACCGGACCACAGATACTTAACCCTGTTGCCGTTGTATCATCACCAAATACGCAGACATTCACTGGTCCGATTGCGTAGGTTTGTTCCAACGTAATGCAGACCTGCATCTTGCCATCATTTTTATCAAGTGGAAAGTCAAACTTAATTCCTGAGCAACCAGTATCAGGGTCCGGATGTTCTTCTGTCTTGCTCATCTTCTCCAATCGGCTTCCCACGGTCATTTTGGAAAAGAAACTGCTAGAGATTTAAGAGTTCTCGCACAGAAGTCTGTCGGTATCAATGACAGCTCACTATCTATTCAAATAACTCAGACCATTGAACAAATCGAGTTATTAGATAGTCAATTGTTTCATACAGAGCTTGAAATGGCAAACATCGAAGTGAAACTTATCCTCTGGACTGCCTAGAAACATACAATTAAAAATGTCTGCGTGATTCCCTATCGGATTAACTGTCAATTCTTTATAAGCATATGCATAGTTATATTTTAAGTCTCTTGTTTTTGTAGGACTTGCTTGTCTCATCAAAAAAAGGAAGAAACAGATTTTATTTTCATCAGCAATCGGATATGCTCCGTTGCCTGTCCCAAGCTGAAGCATAGATGAGAAATATTCCACGCAATTAAACCATCCTATTACAAATGCTACTTTTCCCTTACCTTTCGTATCAATTTCATTCA
>CAYUKO010000138.1:0-9942 GCA_964445375.1 uncultured Roseburia sp. | reverse complement strand
TCATGAGAAGATCAGAACTCTTTCCATGGAAGCAGGCAAGAATGTTAAGCAGGAAGGTAAGGATAATAACCTTCTTGAGTTAATCGCTGCGGATCCTGAGTTCAACTTAACTCTCGAAGAGTTACAGGCAACGATGGACCCATCCAAGTATGTAGGACGTTCTCCAATACAGGTAGAGAAGTTCTTAAATAATGTGGTTAATCCAGTTTTGGAAGCTAATAAGGCTGAACTTGGTATGAAGGCTGAGATTAATGTATAAAAAAGTTTAATTTATGAAAGATGCCGCGAAAGTGGCATCTTTCTTTATGTGATATAATTATAGCTTATGATAGATATAAATAATATTGATTTTACTTATAATAAAAAGAGGAGTATGATATCAACGTAAGATGTGTTTGGAAAGTACACATGACAAAAGTTAATTATAATAAAAGATATAAGCAAATAACCGGAGGTAAACTATGGTAAAGGCAGTTGTAGGCGCTAACTGGGGCGACGAAGGAAAAGGTAAAATTACAGATATGCTTGCAAAGGAAGCAGATATTATTATCCGCTTTCAGGGAGGAGCAAATGCAGGACACACAATCGTAAATAATTACGGAAAGTTCGCACTTCATACCCTTCCATCAGGTGTATTTTACGATCATACAACAAGCATCATTGGAAATGGTGTTGCTTTAAATATTCCTGTATTAATGAATGAAATTAAGTCTATCACAGACAGAGATGTACCAATGCCTAAGATTTTGGTATCTGACAGAGCACAGATGGTAATGCCATATCATATTCTGTTTGATCAGTATGAAGAGGAACGTCTTGGCGGAAAGTCATTCGGTTCCACAAAGTCCGGTATTGCACCATTCTATTCAGATAAATATGCAAAGATTGGTTTCCAGGTAAGTGAGCTTTTTGATGAAGAGCTGCTTAAGGAGAAAGTAGTAAGAGTTTGTGAACAGAAGAATGTTATCTTAGAGCATTTATATCATAAGCCGGCAATCAATCCGGATGAATTATTAGAAACTTTACATGAATACAGAGATATGATTAAGCCATTTGTTTGCGATGTATCTTTATTCTTAGATAAAGCAATCAAGGAAGGTAAGAACATTTTATTAGAGGGACAGCTCGGAACATTAAAGGATCCAGACCATGGTATTTACCCAATGGTAACATCTTCCTCTACATTAGCAGCATATGGAGCAATCGGAGCTGGTATTCCACCATATGAAATTAAGGAAATCTACACGGTATGTAAGGCATACTCTTCCGCAGTAGGAGCAGGTGCTTTTGTATCTGAGATCTTTGGTGAGGAAGCAGATGAATTAAGAAGACGTGGTGGAGATGGCGGAGAATATGGCGCAACAACAGGACGTCCTAGAAGAATGGGATGGTTTGACTGTGTTGCTTCTAAGTATGGCTGTCGTTTACAGGGAACAACAGATGTATGCTTTACAGTTCTTGATGTACTTGGTTATCTTGATGAGATTCCAGTTTGTACAGGATATGAAATCAATGGTGAAGTTACAACAGACTTCCCGGTAACAAGTCTGCTTGAGAAAGCTAAGCCTGTACTTACAACACTTCCAGGATGGAAATGTGATATCAGAGGTATCAAGAATTACGAAGACCTTCCAGAGAATTGCCGTAAGTATATCGAATTTATCGAAGAACAGATTGGTTATCCAATCACAATGGTAAGTAATGGACCTTCTAGAGACGATATTATTTACAGAAAGAGCGCATTAAAAAAATAGAACCAAAACAGATAACATAAATTTGGTAAATATGGAAAATTTGTGAAAAGTGCACATTGGTATGTGCACTTTTTGCTTTTTTGTGGTAATATTACATATATAAATTATATCATGTAAGGAGGACAAGCAATGGCAAAAGAGTTAGTAGCAATGCTTCTTGCCGGGGGTCAGGGTTCCAGATTATATGCCTTGACACAGAAGCTGGCAAAGCCTGCAGTTCCTTTTGGGGGAAAGTATCGAATCATAGATTTTCCATTATCAAATTGTGTAAATTCCGGTATTGATACGGTGGGGATTTTAACACAGTATCAGCCACTGGTGTTGAATGAGTATATTGGAAATGGACAACCTTGGGATCTTGACAGACTGTATGGAGGGGTACATATTCTGCCACCATATCAGCAGGCATCCGGCTCTGACTGGTATAAAGGTACGGCGAATGCAATTTATCAGAACATATCATTTATCGAGAGATATGACCCACAATATGTCATCATTCTTTCTGGTGATCAGATTTGTAAGCAGGATTATAGTGATTTTCTTGCATTCCATAAGGAAAAAGGGGCAGAATTCAGTGTTGCGGTTATGGAGGTTCCATGGGAGGAAGCATCCAGATTCGGTTTAATGGTTGCAGATGAGAATGACAAGATTACGGAATTTCAGGAGAAGCCAAAGAACCCGAAATCTAATCTTGCTTCTATGGGTATTTATATTTTTAACTGGGATATTCTTAAGAAATATCTGGAAGAGGATGAGGCAGATCCGAATTCTGAGAATGACTTTGGTAATAATATTATTCCAAATCTGTTACGTGATGGAAGAAAGATGTACGCATATCATTTCGATGGTTACTGGAAGGATGTTGGAACAATTTCTTCTTTATGGGAAGCAAATATGGAGGTTCTTGATCCTGAGAACAGTGGAATCAATCTGTTTGATGATCAGTGGAAGATATATAGTCGTAACAGCGGTATGACAGGACATCGGATTGGTGCTAATGCATTAGTTGAGAATTCCATGATTACTGATGGATGTCGAATCAATGGTAATGTAAAACATTCGATTCTTTTTGCGGGCGTTACAGTAGAAGAGGGAGCAGTTATTGAAGATGCGGTTATCATGGGGGGTGCAGTTATCAAGGCTGGTGCAGTGGTAAAGCACTGTATCATTGCGGAAGATGCTGTCATCGGAAATGATGCGATAGTAGGTGCTATGCCGGAGGACGGAGAAAGTGGTGTAGCAACCATTGCTTCAGGTGTAAAGATTGGCAATAAGGCAAAAATTGGACCAAAGGCAATGATTTATAACGATGTAAAGGATGGTGAAGAACAATGGTAAATTCCAATGCAGATGCAATGGGTATTATTTTCCCAAACAGTTATGATTCTCTTGTTCCTGAATTGGTGAGCGAACGTTTGATGGCTTCCATTCCTTTTGCGAGTCGTTATAGAATGTCAGATTTTGTGATTTCAAGTATGGTTAATTACGGAATTGACAATATTTCCTTGATTGTTCGTAAGAATTATCATTCCCTCATGGATCATCTGGGATCTGGTCGTGAATGGGATTTGACACGAAAGAATGGAGGATTGAATATTGTTCCGCCATTTGCCCAGAAAAATATCAAAGTGTATAACGGAAGAGTAGAAGCACTGGAGAGTATTAAACGTTTTATTCAGTCACAGAAAGAGAAATATGTAGTTCTTTCAGATGCAAATATTGCAATGAATTTTGATTTTAAAGCTCTTTTGGATGCGCATGTGGAAAGCGGCGCAGATGTAACAGTTGTATACAATAGACAGGAGATTCCGGAAAACTTCAAGAATCCTGCTTTTGATGGCAATGATATGTATTTTACATTGGATATTGATAATGGAAGAGTTACCAAGCTGAATATGAATTCAGTAAGCGCAGGTGTACAGAATCTTGGTATGAATATTTTTGTACTGGAAAGAGAGAGACTTGTTACATTAATCAATGAAGCATATCTGCAAGGCCGTATCTTCTTTGAACGGGACGTTCTGGCACCAAAGGTTAATGAGTTAAATGTGCAGGGATTTATGTATGAAGGCTATGTGGCACGAATTAATGATGTCAGAAGCTATTTTAAAGAAAATATGAAGCTTCTTGATGAGAAGAATCTGGATGCATTGTTTGATGGACCACCAATCTATACAAAGATTCGTGACGATAATCCGACACGCTATATGAATGGAAGTAAGGTAAAGAATACAATGGCTGCCGATGGCTGCGTGATTGAAGGCGAAGTTGAAAATTGCGTTTTATTCCGTGGAGTTAAAATCGAAAAGGGCGCCAAGGTTAAGAATTGCGTACTGATGCAGGACACCGTTGTAGAAGCAGGCGCAGATATCGAGTACATTATAACAGATAAGAATGCAACCATTCGAGAAGGTAAGAAGCTTAAGGGCAATGATACATTCCAGGTATATGTAGCAAAGCATCAGGTTGTTTAATTTGTAAATTTACGGTAATATAAAAGCGGAATCAGTATAGATTCCGCTTTTTATGCGTACGTCGAAGTAGTGGAAGGTGTTGCAAATGCAACACTTCAATGATGTTCTTTATTTTGAAAACAGGCGCAAGAGAGAAGAAGCAGGAGGAAAAAATGGCATTAAATCATAGTCTGGAAGCATATAGAGTGTTTTATACAGTGGCATCATGTGGAAGTATAACCATGGCTGCAGGGGAACTTTCCATCTCACAGCCGGCAGTAAGCCAGTCAGTGAAACAACTGGAGGAAGAACTGAATACCAAGTTATTTACAAGAACTTCAAAAGGGGTAAGGCTGACGCAGGAAGGGGAACTGCTTTATTCTTATGTAGCTAAGGGATATGAACAGATTATGCTTGGAGAACAAAAGCTGATTCAACTTCATAATATGGAGCTTGGTGAGATTACGATTGGTGCCAGCGACATGACACTGCAATTTTTCCTTTTACCATATCTGGAACGTTTTCATGAACAGTATTCTAATATCAGAATAAGGGTTACGAATGGACCGACTCCTGAAACATTAGAGAAACTGGAAGATGGCAGAATGGATTTCTGTGTTGTCAGTACCCCTTTTGAAGCCAAGGAGACACTGGAAGTAATACCGGTAAGAGAAATAGAAGACGTTTTTGTAGCAGGAAGAAGATTTATTCCATATAAGAATAAAATGCTGGATTTTTCAAAATTGCAGGAACTTCCCCTTATTTTTTTGGAAAGTAATACATCGAGCAGACGTTATATGGAAGAATTCTTAAAACAGAATCAAGTAGAGGTGACACCGGAATTTGAACTTGCAACGAGTGAAATGATTGTGCAGTTTGCATTGCGTAATCTTGGCGTTGGATGTGTCGTGAAGGACTTTGCCAAAGAGTATATTGAAAATGGTATGCTTTACGAGCTTAGATTTAATAAAATGATTCCCAAAAGGCAATTTTGTATTGTTAAGAATAAGAAAAACCCGCTGCCTGTTGCAGCGGGAAGGTTGCTTGAGATTATTTCTGACTGTTCTCCATTGCCTCGGTAATTTCTTCTTCGGTAAAATCCTGAGCATCTGGATTCTTTGGAATACTGTTTCCTTCGATGATGTCATAATTCTTCGGGAAAAGCTCGGCCATAGTGTGTTCTCCCTTGAAGCGGCCATAGCAGAAAAGGAAAAGCCATGCCAGAATTGGAATAGCAATGATTCCGAAGAATAATGCAAAGAAAATATTACCTGAGCCAGGTTTTGCAAAAATGGCAGAAATAAAAAATAGAACAATTAATACAACAATAGCAATCAAACTTATGATAGCAACAATCTGCTTTGTACGTTTTTTCATAATTGTGGAAATACCTTTCTAATTAAGTTGTTTAAGTATGTTTTAAAGAGTCTGTCATTTATTATAGAATAGGATATCGGTAAATGCAACTGAATCCTTTGACTTTCATGGCGTTTTGGTATATACTACTTTCTATATGACAATTTATACTCAGAAGAGAGTGGCATAAAGAGGTATCTGTTGGATGCAATGTGCATAGTACATGTATGATTCAGAGGTACAAGCCATAGGAAAGGATGTAAATATCATGGCAAAGAAGAAAACATTATTAGATAAGTGGAGAGCAAAAGCTTACGATGAACAGGCAGACAAGGCAAGCCTTCAGAAGCTTTGGATTGAATATTTCCAGAAAGAGAAAGAGATTTATCAGCAGCTTTTAAAGAATCCTGATGAAGAAGTAAAGGGAACTGTTAAGGAGCTTGCAGACAAATATAGCGTAGATGTCATGACAATGACAGGATTCCTTGATGGAATCAATGAAAGCTTAAAGGTAGAAAATCCAATTGAAACAATGGATGAAGAGACCGAAGTAAGCTTAGGTTTTGATAAGGAATTGCTTTATAAGAACATGGTAGCAGCAGAAGCTGACTGGTTATATAACCTTGAAGAGTGGAATGCTATTTTTGATGAGGACAAGAAGAAGGCTCTTTACAAGGAGCAGAAGTCCTCTACTACAGTTGTAAAGGGTAATAAGATTTATCCAAACGATCCATGTCCATGTGGAAGTGGTAAGAAGTATAAGAAGTGCTGCGGTAAGAATGCATAAATTTGCCTTTGACAAAGAATTGCTGTAGCAGTACAATAATTATATTGATTATGTTAATACGTTGAAGAGAAGAGTAGAATATCAGAATGTATCAGAGAGGGATAGCGCCTTATTATTTTGAAGTTTTGAAGATGGAAGGCTGTGCTGTGACTATCCTTGCAGGAGGTATTTGAAAACTAACTCTGAGTGGCCCCAATCCGGTCCGGTGATTCCGTTATCATCTTTTGAGTGGTTCTGGTAAGTCGCTTTACGCGCACAGGGCAAGCAGGGTGGAACCGCGATAAATCGTCCCTTACGCTAGGAATAGCGTAAGGGACTTTCTGCGTTTCAGCCCTTTACCCACAATAATATTCAAAAACAGAATGGAGGATATCATGAAAATTACATTAAAGGATGGTTCCGTTAAGGAATATCAGGAAGCAAAATCAGTTATTGACATTGCAAAAGACATTAGTGAAGGCCTTGCAAGAGTAGCATGTGCCGGAGAAGTAAATGGTGAAGTTGTTGATTTAAGAACAGTACTTGACAGCGACTGTGAATTAAACATTGTAACAGCAAATGATCCGGAAGGCTTAAAGGTTATCCGCCATACAGCTGCTCATGTACTTGCACAGGCAGTAAAGAGATTATTCCCAACAGCAAAGGTTACTATCGGACCAGCAATCGAAGAAGGATTTTATTACGATTTTGATGCAGCTCCATTCTCAAGAGAAGACCTTGATAACCTGGAAGCTGAGATGAAGAAGATCATCAAGGAAGGTCATGAGATTACAAGATTTACACTTCCAAAGGCAGAAGCAATCAAGTTTATGCAGGAGAAGGATGAGCCATATAAGGTAGAATTAATCGAGGCACTTCCAGATGATGCTGTCATTTCTTTCTATGATCAGGGTGAATTTGTTGACTTATGTGCAGGACCACATTTAATGAGCACAAAGGGAATTAAGGCATATAAGTTGATTTCTTCTTCTATGGCATATTGGAGAGGTGATTCTGAAAAAGCTCGTTTGCAGAGAATTTATGGTACTGCATTTAACAAGAAGGAAGAGCTTGCAGCACATCTTGAGAAGTTAGAAGACGCAAAGCGTCGTGATCACAATAAACTTGGACGTGAGATGGGATTATTTACCACTGTTGATGTAATTGGACAGGGACTTCCATTATTTACACCAAAGGGAACCAAGATGATTATGAAGATGCAGCGTTGGATTGAAGACTTAGAGGATAAGGAGTGGGGATATGTTCGTACAAGAACACCATTGATGGCTAAGTCTGACCTGTATAAGATTTCAGGACATTGGGATCATTATAAGGATGGAATGTTCGTACTTGGCGATGAAGAGAAGGATAAGGAAGTATTCGCTATGCGTCCAATGACATGTCCATTCCAGTATTTTGTATATAAGAATGAACAGCATTCTTATAGAGATTTACCTTATAGAATGGGCGAGACTTCTACACTTTTCCGTGCTGAGGATTCTGGAGAAATGCATGGTCTGACTCGTGTTCGTCAGTTTACAATTTCAGAAGGACACAATGTAATCAGACCGGACCAGACAGAGGAAGAGTTAAAGAGCTGCTTTGATTTGAATTATTTCATTTTAAAAACACTTGGCTTAGAGAATGAAGTAACTTATCGTCTTTCTAAGTGGGATCCGGAAAATAAGAAGAAATATCTTGGAGATGAGGCATACTGGGAGTCAACACAGGAAATGCTTCGTAAGATTTTAGTAGAAAAGGGCGTTCCATTTACCGAGGAGGATGGAGAGGCTGCATTCTATGGTCCTAAGATTGATATTCAGGCTAAGAATGTATATGGTAAGGAAGATACCATGGTTACGATTCAGCTTGACTGTGCAATTGCAGAGAATTTTGATATGTATTATATTGACCAGAATGGTGATAAGGTTCGTCCTTACATTATTCATAGAACATCTCTTGGATGCTATGAAAGAACACTTGCATGGTTAATTGAAAAATATGCAGGAAAGTTCCCGACATGGTTATGTCCAGAGCAGGTTCGTGTACTTCCGATTTCTGAGAAGTATGAAGCTTATGCAGAGGAAGTTAGAAAGGAACTTGCCAAGGCTGGCGTTGACGTAACCGTTGATAATCGTTCAGAGAAGATTGGTTTCAAGATTCGTGAAGCGAGACTTGATAAGCTTCCATACATGCTTGTTGTAGGTCAGCAGGAAGAAGCAGACCGTATGGTATCTGTAAGAAGCCGTTTTGCAGGTGATGAAGGGCAGAAGAGTCTGGATGCATTTATTGCAGATATTACGGAAGAAATCCGCACTAAGACAATCAGAGAAGAAGTTCCGGCTGAAGAGAATAAATAGAAAAGAACAGCACATACTACCTTTGTAACCAGAGTTCGATTGTAGGAGGTAGTTATGGCAGAATTATTTTGCGGTGCAGAAAAGTGTACCTATAATAAGGACAATTATTGCTGCAAAGGTGATATCATGGTAGGAGGCAAATATGCTGATTCCTGCGGAAGTACATGCTGCGAGAGCTTTCATGAGAGAAAAGGTGATGCGTATACGAGCTCGGTATCACATCCAAGCCCAACAATCAGTATTGATTGCGAAGCAGTAAAGTGCATCTATAATGATGATTATCGTTGTCAGGCATCCCATGTAGACATTAAAGGAAATACAGCAAGCAGCAGTACAGAGACTTTATGTGCAACATTTAAAGAAAAATAAAATAGGTTATTGACAGAGAGTGAATACTATGGTAAAGTATCATTGTTTGATTAATTCGAACAGTAAGAGAAAGCAGAGTATCCACTCTCACCCTGTGGTAATTGGGCTTACAGGTGTTAATATATCGATTATTTTAGTTTATTTGTTGTGCTAAGATTATGATGATAAGTGGATAGTCCGTCTATCCACTTTTTTATTATCTATATTTGATTTAATATTTCTTATGGAGGTGTAGAGTTATTAGCGATTTAATGATTAACGAACAGATTAGAGACCGTGAGGTACGTGTCATAGGTGAGGACGGAGAGCAGTTAGGCATCATGTCACCTAAGGAGGCAATGAAGCTGGCAGAGGATGCAGGAGTTGATTTAGTCAAGATTGCGCCAACAGCAAAGCCACCTGTATGTAAACTGGTTGACTATGGTAAGTTCAAATACGAACAGATTAGAAAAGAAAAGGAAGCCAAGAAAAAGCAGAGAGTAATCGACGTTAAAGAGATTCGTTTATCTCCAAATATTGATACTAATGACTTGAACACAAAGATAAATGCAGCACGTAAATTCTTAAGCAAGGGTGATAAAGTAAAAGTTACTCTTCGTTTCAGAGGACGTGAGATGGCACATATGCAGAACAGCAAACATATCCTTGTTGAGTTTGGCGAAGCTCTCAATGACATAGCTGTTGTAGAGAAAGAGCCAAAGGTAGAAGGAAGAAGTATGACAATGTTTTTAGCTGAGAAACGTTAAGCTGTTTTTATACAGTTTGGACCAGTTAAAAATAGAAGTATTATTTAGTTTAGGAGGAAATTAGCGATGCCGAAAATGAAAACAAGCAGAGCAGCTGCAAAGCGTTTTAAAGTAACAGGAACAGGTAAATTAAAGAGA
>CAYUKO010000137.1:0-10084 GCA_964445375.1 uncultured Roseburia sp. | reverse complement strand
TAATCTCACCAAGCAGATAGGCAATAATCTCCTTATAGCCAAGTCCCTGCATTGCCGTTGATTCACGTTTGCAGCCAAAAGCAAGAAGCTTCTTTACCTCCTCTACAAGCCCTTCTTCCAGCATAATGTCAACACGCTTATCAATATTTCGATACAAGCGTTCTCTTTCATCTGTCAAAACAAAATAGCAGGAATCATACGCGGATTCTTTTTGACGTTCTTCTTCATTATGTTCGGAAATCTTACCGCCAGTCTGTCTGTTATATTCAATCGCACGAATCACACGCTTGATATTATTGGCATGAATGGCTTCTGCTGCCTTCGGATCACATTCTTTCAACATGTCATGAAGGTATTGTGCTCCTTTTTGGTTTGCAAGCTCTTCTAACTCTCGGCGCAGTTCCGTATCTTCGTCATTTTCTGTAAAATCAATATCATATAACACAGACTGAATATAAAAGCCCGTTCCACCTACCAGAATAGGAATCTTTCCCTTTGCATAAATCTGTTCCATAGCCTCTTTTGCATATTTCTGGAATAATACGACATTAAAATCTACGGTTGGATCTAAAATATCTACAAGGTAATGTGTAACGCCATCCATTTCCTCTGGTTTGATTTTTGCCGAACCGATATCCATATGGCGATATACCTGCATGGAATCTGCCGATATAATTTCACCATTTATCGCTTTGGCTAGTGCAATTGACAGCTTTGTCTTACCTGCTGCCGTAGGTCCTGTTAATATAATCAATGGCTTTTTCATTTATACAATCCTTTTAAACTTTTTCTCCATCTCATATTTCGACATGGTAACAATGGTTGGTCTTCCATGCGGGCAATTATAAGGATTCTCCAGACTTAAAAGCTGTTCAATCAAGGTATCTGCTTCCTCATAAGTCATGGAATTATTACCCTTAACGGCTGCCTTACATGCCATAGAAGCAATCTTTTCCCGAATAATCTGTGGCACACCACGAACAGGATTTTCTGACATTTCTGTCAGAATCGTTTCAAATAAATCCTTACCCTCATAGCCAAACAGATCATATGGAATCCCTCTGATGGCATAAGCATTCATTCCAAAATCTTCAATCTGGAAACCAAGCTCCTCAAAATAAGTACCATAATTGCGAATGATATCTGCTTCCTTTGGTGTGACACTGATAATAATTGGTGGTGTCAAGGTTTGGGAAAGGATTTCATGCTTTTCAACCTTTTTGAGTATCTGCTCATATTTTACCTTCTCGTGCGCAGCATGCTGGTCGATAATCAAGAGTTTATCCCGATATTCAATCATCCAGTATGTATCAAATACCTGACCGATAATTCGATATTCCTGCTTTGCTTCTTTGGTCAATATCTTCTCATCAAAGAAATTGAGTTGTTCGGGTTTCTCAATAATAATGTGATCCTTTGCCTTAATCACACCCGTAGTCGTTCTATCCGGTTCCTTCTCCGCTCCAAGAATCTTTTGAAGCAAAGAAGATTTTTCCGGTGTCTGTGATATATCATTCTTCACAGACTGTTCTCTGTTATCCTCAAAGAATACGTCTTCCTTAGGCTGGGGCAATTCCTTTTTCGTTTCTTCACGATTATAGGCAACCTTATTATTAAACAGGAATTGACCTACCTCTTCGTGTTTTGCCGCTTTTCCCTCATGATTATAGCTACTTTCTTCACGCAGAAGCTGTTCCTGGATACGAGTCTTTTCAAATGGTTCAGGAGCTTCTATTTTTTCCGGTTTTGCTTCTTCTTTTTTCTCTTTTTCATCCAGAACCGCTTCCGGTATCATTTCCTGTGCTGCAAGAAACTCGGAAATATTCTGTGCAATCATCCGATAGACACTGTTCTGATTAGAGAAGCGTACTTCCATTTTCGTTGGATGCACATTTACATCCACCTCACCTGTAGGAACTGTAATATGAATAACGCAGAAAGGATAGCGATGCTGCATCAAATAAGACTGATAACCTTCCTCAATCGCTTTGGAAAGCAGCTTACTCTTAATAAATCTACGGTTTACAAAGTAATTCTCAAAATTACGGTTCGCTCTATTCAAAGTCGGCTTTCCTAAGAATCCTTCCAGCACAAGTTCCTGATCCACAATCTGAAATGGTATCATTTCATTTGCAATATCCCTACCGAAAATACGGTAAATAATCGCCTTTAAATCGCCATCTCCATTGGTAAAGAACTTTGTCTGTCCATTCATCACATATTTAAAAGAAATCTCTGGTCTTGACAACGCCAAGTGCTCTAACAGATCTGTAATATAGCTTCCCTCTGTCATAGCAGTCTTCAAGAACTTTCTTCTAACCGGGGTATTAAAGAACAAATTTCTTACGATAAAGGTTGTTCCATCCGGCGCACCAACCTCTTCGAATTCTGTTTCACGTCCACCCTCAAGGCAATAACGGATTCCTGTCATATCATCCTTGGTCTTAGTAACAATCTCAACCTTTGATACCGCCGCAATACTGGAAAGCGCCTCACCACGAAAGCCAAGGCTCTGTAAGGTCTGCAAATCCGTCACCTGACTGATTTTACTGGTAGCATGGCGGAGAAATGCATTTCTAACCTGTGGTTTTTCAATACCGCCACCATTATCTGTTACACGGATAAATTCAATGCCGCCTTCTTTGATTTCAACTGTAATTGCCGTCGCACCAGCGTCCATGGCATTTTCCACAAGCTCCTTTACCACACTTGAAGGACGCTCCACAACCTCGCCCGCAGCAATTTTGTCTATCGTATTATCATCCAGTACATGAATCTCTGCCATTTTTATCTCCCCCTTCGTTCCTGCGAATTTGCGCTTATGCGCAAATTTGCCAATTGCAAAAACTTCCGCCTATGGTTTTTGCAATTTACCACCTGTTGTTCAGCTTATTCTGTAATTTATAAAGTGTATTCATCGCTTCCATTGGTGTCAGATTCGAGATATCAATCTCTTTCAATTCCTTAATGATATCTTCATCCTTCACCGTATCAAATAACGACATCTGTCCCATCGCAATATCATCATAGGACTGTTTTGGCTTCTTACGTTCACCGCCCTTCGTATCTACTGCAATGCTCTGTACTTTCTGTGTAATGTCATTATCACTTAACTGCTCTGCAATCTCCTTGGCACGGTCAATTACCATATCCGGCACTCCAGCAAGCTTTGCTACCTGAATACCATAGCTTCTATCTGCTCCGCCTTTGATGATTTTTCTTAAGAAAACGATATCATCGCCTTTTTCCTTAACCGCGATACAGTAATTGTTTACGTTGTTCATCTTACCTTCCAACTCAGTAAGCTCGTGATAATGTGTTGCAAACAGTGTTTTTGCACCCAAGATGCGCTTATTACTGATGTGCTCGATTACTGCCCATGCAATACTTAAACCATCAAACGTAGAGGTTCCTCGTCCGATTTCATCCAATACCAAAAGGCTCTTTGATGTTGCATTTCGCAAAATATTAGCAACTTCGTTCATTTCCACCATAAAGGTACTCTGACCGCTTGCCAAATCATCCGAAGCACCAACTCGGGTAAAGATTCTGTCTACAATACCGATATTGGCACTCTTTGCAGGGACAAAGCTTCCAAGCTGCGCCATCAGTACGATTAACGCTGACTGACGCATATAAGTAGACTTTCCTGCCATATTTGGTCCTGTAATAACAGCAATACAATGATTCGTATTATTCAGATATGTATCATTGGAAACGAACATATCATGGTCTATCATCTTCTCCACAACAGGATGTCTGCCGTCCTTAATATCAATGATACCTTTTTCATTTAAGGCTGGTCTTACATAATGATTCTGTTCTGCAACCGCAGAAAGAGAAACAAATACATCAAGTCTTGCAACTGCCTTTGCCGTTTTCTGGATTCTCTCAAGCTGACCGGCAATATCGTCTCGAATCTTACAGAACAGGTCATATTCTAATGTATTAAGCTTGTCCTCCGCATTGAGAATGGTATCTTCCAGCTCTTTCAGCTTTGGTGTTGTATAACGTTCTGCGTTAACAAGAGTCTGTTTTCTGACATAATCGTCAGGAACCAAATCCTTATAAGAATTGGTAACTTCAAAGTAATAGCCAAATACCTTGTTATACTTAACCTTAAGATTCTTGATACCCGTTCTTTCTCTATCCTCTTCTTCTAACTGGGCAAGCCATGTCTTACCATCTGTCTTTGCTTTTCTAAGCATATCAATGTCTGTATCAAAGCCGCTTCGGATAATACCACCCTCACGAATCATAATAGGTGGTTCCTCACAAATGGCATCCTTAATCAATTGACACAAGTCTTCCAGTCCATCCATCTGTTGTTCGATTTCTACCAGAAGCTTGGCATCAAATTCCTTCAATACCGTCTTAATATGTGGCAGCATTTCCATGGAATTAGCAAAAGCAATCAAATCCCTTGGATTGGCAGATTTATAGCTTACTTTACCAAGAAGTCTTTCCATATCATAGATTGGATTCAGGTATTCTCTGATTTCATCTCTGGATACGGAATTCTTACAAAGCTGTTCCACGGTATCCAGTCTGTCATTAATGTCCTCAAGGTTAATCAATGGCTGTTCGATATCATTTCTTAACTGTCTGGCACCCATTGCGGTTTTTGTCTTGTCAAGAACCCATAACAGTGAGCCTCTTTTCTGCTTTTCACGCAACGTTTCCGTCAGTTCCAGATTTCGTCTGGTGGAGCTGTCAAGCAGCATAAAACGACTTGCAAGATATGGGGTAATATGCGTGAAATGCTCTAAGGATGTCTTCTGGGTTTCCAGCAAATACTGCATCATGGCACCTGCCGAAATCATTCCTGCCAGGAAGTCCTCAATGCCAAGTCCCGCCAGTGTATTCACCTTAAAATGATTCATCAGACACTTTCTGCATCCATCATCATCAAAATACCAAGGCTCTAAGGAATACACTGCCATACCAAGGCGGTTACGCAAATCATCCACATCAAAGCCACTCATCATAAATGCATCGTTACTGATAATTTCTGTCGGCATATACTTATAGATTTCATCCTGAAGCTTCTGAAGTCCTTCCACCTCTGTCATATAGAAATCTCCTGTTGTAACATCTGATATGGAAATACCAATCTTATTTGGAAAACAGGAAATACACATCAGATAATTATTCTTCGACTCCTCTAATGCCTGCACATTCAGATTCGTTCCCGGTGTTACGATTCGAACTACTTCACGCTTCACAATTCCCTTTGCAAGCTTCGGGTCCTCCACCTGCTCACCAATTGCTACTTTATAGCCCTTAGAAACCAATTTATTCAAATAGGTATCGACTGCATGATAAGGAATACCGCACATCGGTGCTCTCTCCTCTAAGCCACAATCTTTACCCGTTAATGTAATCTCAAGCTCTTTTGATGCTGTGATTGCATCATCAAAGAACATTTCATAAAAATCACCGAGTCTATAGAATAAAATGCAGTCCGGATACTGTTTCTTTGTCTCCATATACTGCTGCATCATCGGTGTCAAACCTGCCATATAATAAACCTTGCCTTTCGTATTGTATTGCGAATTTCCTTATCTGTCTTTGCACATAAGGAAAAACGGGCAAACTCGTTCTTTGCCCGTTTATTTTTTTCTTTTGTATTTTAACACAAATGTATTAAAATTCAAAGACTGCTTTATGTATTTTATTTATGTTAATTCAGGACAGCAGAAATATTTTAAAATAGAACCTGTCCTGAATTAAGTTCAGTTAATCTCATTTGCTCTTGCAAGTGCATCATCAATATGAGCACAGAAATTCTTCTCGCCAACCTTCTGTGAAAATCCTGCCTTATCCATAACACTCTTTGGCTGTTCATTGACATGTGACAAGATCATCTGTATCTTTTTCTTCTCACACATATCATACAGCTGTTCCATAGAATGCATTGCTGTTGCATCAAGTGCATTCACACTACGCATTCTGATAACAAGGCACTTTGTATCTTCTTTTACAGAAATGGTCATAATCTTATCCGCAGCACCAAAGAACATAGGACCGGAAACTTCATAAACCAATGTATGCTCTGGAACGACTCTTAAGGAAATACTATCCGGGTCTTCTTCATCATCCACATACTTCCAGCCTTCCACCTCTGTCTCATCGCTCATGCGCTTCATAAAGAGGATTGCTGCAAGAACAATACCTACTTCAATTGCAACAACAAGGTCAAAGATAACAGTTAATGCAAAGGTCAGCACAAGAACAAGAATATCACTCTTTGGTGCTGATTTGCAAAGGCTCACAAAAGTTCTCCAGCCGCTCATATTATAAGCAACCATGAAAAGAATCGCTGCGATACATGGCATTGGAATCAATGCTGCATATGGCATTAATACAACAAGAATCAGAACTAATACAATCGCATGAACCATACCGGCGATAGGTGTACGACCACCATTCTTAATATTAGCAGCAGTTCTTGCAATAGCACCCGTTGCAGGGATTCCACCGAATAAAGCAGAACCAACGTTACCAATACCCTGTGCAATCAGCTCCATATTGGAACGATGCTTGGAATTAATCATACTATCTGCAACGACACAGGATAATAAAGACTCAATTGCTGCAAGAATCGCAATGGTAAATGCATCCGGCAAAATCTCCCCTACATCAGATAAAGAAAATGCAGGAACATGAAGACTTGGAAGCTTATTACTGATTTCATACAAATCACCAATGGTATTTACGTTCATATGAAGTAACTGTACCATTAAGATACCAACGATAACAGCAATTAAAGAGCCTGGAATCTTTTTATTGATATATGGCCATACAATCTGAATCGCAAGACATACCAATCCAACGATAAGAGCCTGTACATTAATGGTTCCGATATTAGCAATCACAGCCTCGACTTTTTCCATTGTTTCGATTGTAACGGTTCCAGCCGGATAAGTAAGACCTAAGAAATCCTTAATCTGTCCGATTGCAATCGTAACTGCAATACCTGCTGTAAATCCTGTTGTAATCGTAAATGGAATAAACTTAATCAGACTTCCTAATCTTAAGAATCCCATTACAATAAGAATGATACCTGCAAGAACAGTTGCAAGAACCAGTCCGTCCATGCCCTTTTCTGCAACAATTCCTGCAACAATGGTTGCAAACGCTGCGGTAGGACCTGCAATCTGTACACGGCTTCCACCAAAGAACGAAATTAAAAATCCGGCAACAATTGCGGTATAAATACCCTGCTCAGGTCCAACACCTGATGCAAGCGCAAGCGCAATAGACAATGGCAACGCAATAATCGCAACGATAATACCTGCTACCACATCCTTACCAAACTGTGCCGCATTATATGTCTTCATGACAGAAAATAGCTTTGGTTTTAGTTTTTCCATAATTCTCCCTCCGGTTAATTTCTTAACCTTTATAAAATTAATCTAAAAATTTTATTAACAAAACATTTCTATCTTATTCCTCTTTTCGACATTTTTCAAGTTTTCTCGCGTTTTAAAAACAACGAAAAAGACATGGATTTTCTCCATGTCTTTGTATATTTATACCATTTCGCCTATATAATAAAATCCATGACATTCCTTAAGCTTTACATCAACAATCTTACCAACAAGACTTGCATCACCTGGGAAATGTACAATGGTATTATTACAAAGTCTTCCTGTCACCAGACTTGCATCATGTTCATTGATTTCCTCTACTAAAGCACTCTGAGTCTGACCTTCTAATCTGGAAACACGCTCTCTTGCAGTCTCCTGCACAACCTTAAGAAGCTTGTCAAAGCCTTCCTTTACTACTTCTTCTGGGACCTGATTTTCCATTGCGGCAGCAGGTGTTCCTGTCCTCTTAGAATAGATAAAGGTAAATGCATTATCGTACTGAACTTCCTTTACAACCTCTATGGTCTCTTCCACATCCTCTAAAGTCTCTCCCGGGAATCCTACGATAATATCTGTCGTAAGAGCAATATCAGGAATTTCTGTTCTGATTTTCTTTGCTAAAGCAAGATACTGTTCCTTCGTATATCTGCGGTTCATAGCAGTAAGAATTCTAGTTGAACCAGCCTGCAATGGCAAATGAAGATGCTTGCAAATCTTCTTAGAGTTCTTCATAACCTGAATCAGATCATCTGATAAATCCTTTGGATGGGAAGTCATAAAACGAATTCGCTCTAAGCCCTCAATCTTCTCCACTTCCTGCAAAAGTTCAGCAAAGGTCATTGGCTCTTCTAACGTCTTTCCATAAGAATTTACGTTCTGTCCAAGCAACATGACTTCCACAACACCCTCAGATACTAACTGTTCAATTTCACGGATAATATCTTTTGGATTACGGCTTCTCTCACGTCCTCTTACATAAGGTACGATACAGTAGCTACAGAAATTATTACAGCCATACATAATGTTAACACCGCATTTAAAAGAAAATTTACGCTCAGATGGCAAATCCTCTACAATCTGGTCCGTATCCTTCCAGATATCAATTACCATTCTGTCACTAGTATACATGGTGGTTAACAGCTCTGCGAATTTATAAATATTATGTGTTCCAAAAATCAAATCAACGAAAGAATAGCTTTGCTTTATTTTCTCAATTACAGACGGCTCCTGCATCATACAACCGCATAACGCAATTCTCTTATCTGGGTTCTTTTTCTTCATGCTGTTTAAGAACCCGAGTCTTCCATATACTCTCTGGTTTGCATTATCACGAACCGTACAGGTATTGAAAAATACCAGATCAGCCGTTTCATCCTCAATAATATCATAGCCGATTTCACGAAGGATTCCTAACAGCTTTTCACTGTCTTTGGCATTCATCTGACAACCAAACGTCTGCGCACTGGCAGTCAGCTTTCTTCCCTTTTTCTGCTCTAAATCTGCTAAAATGCCACGCATTTTCTTCATAAAATAATATTGTCTGTGCGGTTCCTCAGAAGGCGCATCCTTCGTAAGGTCTATGGTATCTAATATCTTTTCTAATTCAAGTGAATTCATAACTTAACCGTG
Source organism: uncultured Roseburia sp. (assembly GCA_964445375.1). GTDB lineage: Bacteria > Bacillota > Clostridia > Lachnospirales > Lachnospiraceae > COE1. Next base: position 1,082 of record CAYUKO010000137.1, on the reverse strand, counting down.
CCTTTCTCATTACATCAACAAAACTCTGAATATTATATCTGATTTCTGCCTAATATGCAACTAAGCAAAAACAGGAAAAAGTGATTCTATCTGTTCAGACAAAAGAAAACCCTGCAGTATCTTACCACAGGGTTTTGAATCCATTATTCTATTTCCATAATTGTTTTTAAAATACTATACATTCCCGATCTGGTTGACTCATCATTCACATAAGCTCTGGATACTGCTGTCGCATTCTTCTTGTATGCAGAAGCATCCGTCGAGAAGCACTTAAACTGTCCCCAACTGTAAAGAGAGGTGTCCTTAAAGTACACTTCCCAGATTTCATTTGAATTCCATGTATATTTTCCAAGAAGCATATTATCTTTTTTCGAATAATAGAAGGTTAACGGATACTCCGAATAATACATCATAACCGCTCTTCCGTCATGATAGGTATAAATCTCTTTTCCACTTAAATCAAACAATTCCGGTATACCGTCACCTGTAACATCTAACAATCCAAAGGATGTACTATAATCCTTCATAAATCCAAGCTGTATCTTATAAGCCTCCGCAAAATCTTCCAAATTCTCAAGAACCTTCTGCTTCTCTGTTTTTACAGGTTCAATCTGCCCTACCAGGTATGGTCCCGGAATATAGTAATTACCATTTAAATCCACACGGTAAAAACCATTGTCTGTAATACCTGTTACTGTCACATTTACAAAACGTTCCAGATAAACCACTACACCGGAATACAAATCCGGCGCTGCAAAGACTGGTGTTCCTGATGTTGTATACATCTTGACATTGACTGGCATTACGGATAATGCATACGCTTTTGTTGGCTTATATAAGCATATGACACATACCGCCAGTAACAAACCTGCAATTCCATATCCAATAATTTGCTTCCTTGCCTGTTTCATCACAATTCCCCTCTTCCTTGGTATAAATAATATATTTACATAATTGACCGACTTAGTCATTTTATAATACTATTATACTGAGTTGTCAGAAGAATTGTCAATGCATGGCTCTATTTTGTTTGTGTCAAGTAATCGTTGGCAACTTTTTCGTTGTTTTTTCTCAATGATTCT
>CAYUKO010000136.1:0-10175 GCA_964445375.1 uncultured Roseburia sp. | reverse complement strand
AAGGAATCTGAAAGCCTTGAATTTACTGGCTTAAAGATTCCGAGAGATTATTATAGTAAAAAGAGGTATCAATATAATGGGTAGAATATTAGAGCAGATTAACAGAAACAAAGTTTCTCTTAGTGGTGAAAAGTCAAGAAAGAATAGAATAAACCTTGAATATTGGAATAAGCGGGTAAACATTGGAGATTCCATAGCGCCAGTTATTTATGACTGGATGCTTCAACAATACAATCTTAATTCTGACAAGGAAATGAAGAAAACGGTTCATCTTCTGACCGTTGGTTCGTTGATTGGCATGGGAAACTTTGATGCTGTTGTGTGGGGGAGCGGATTTCATACGATTGGCAGTATCCGTTCAGTGGTAAATAAAAGATACTATAGAAAGTATGATATTCGTGCAGTAAGAGGCCCTATAAGTGCAGAAATTCTGAAAGTAAGCGATTATGATTGTCCGGCTGTTTACGGAGATCCGGCAATACTCATGCCTAAAATCTACCAGCCGGAAAGCCTGGTAAAAAAGTATAAATATTCAGCAGTATTGCATATTGATCATAGAGATCTTGCGATTCCGGATGGTGTTAATTACATAGATGTGGAGACCGATGACTATAAATCGGTTATCAACAGAATGCTCGAATCCGAAGTTGTGATTTCTTCTTCCTTACATGGAATTATATTAGCAGAATCATATGGTATTCCTGCTGTCTTCTTGGGACAGAATATGGAGTATGAAACCATTAAGTTTTATGATTGGTATTATTCTACAGGAAGAAAGAATGTTCTGATTGCCAATTCCCTGGAAGAGGCGTTGCAGATGCAACCAATGGCTGTTCCACAATTAGAAGAAATGCAGAACAATTTGATTGCTGCATTTCCAAAGGATTTATGGAATTAGTGGTTTACATATGTTACAGGAATTGTACAAAATGTTACAAATATTACATATTATGTTAATTAAACTATGTGCAAAAAAGCGAAAATATACGAAAAACAATGGAAATACGGGCTTCTGGTACTATATTCCTATATACAAAAGCTGTAATAAATTGTATCATGAATGTAACAAACAAAAGATAAAGGCAAACTTATTGAAAAGTAAGGACGCAAAGCCATGGGTCTAAAGTGGGTAACACTATGACAGCCGGTTGCCAAAGTATAAGATTATCATATGTTTATGCTTGTATTGCCTTCTCTTTTACAAGAGGGGGCTTTTTGTCTTGATGATAGTATTTACATTGGCATGTAAGAGAGGAGAAATAAGATGAAAGAAAAGAAATGCTACTCTATTATCAAGCAGGTAAAAGCGATCATTCTGATTATTGCAATCATACTGACAAACTTACCTTGCATCAATGTTCAGGCCGAAACAACAAGTACACAGTATGTAGAAAACATTGATTTCTCAGACTTCTCAAACTGGAGAAGTGGAGTGTACTCATTTACAACAGGAGTGTATGCGGCAAACAATCAGAGATTATGTCTCAATGACTATGTAAAATTCAAAGGTACAAAATATAAAGTACATATATCAAACAGTGAATATAGACTGTTGATTAGAGAACTGGATAGTAATAAGAACTATATTAACTCCTATCAGTTATCAAATGGTCAGGAGTATAAACCGGGAACCAGAGCAGTTTATCTGGCCATTGGTATTTATCGATATGCCGGAGAACATGGTATCAATTATACGACCTATAAGAATCTGTTTAGTAATGGCTTTGTAGCAGAATTAGTATCAACAGATACAAGCCAGACAGTGACAGGTGGAAACAGTTCAAGTAGTGAAGAAAGTAGTGGTTCTTCCTCTGATGGTTATGAAAGTTCCGGTACAGAAGATAATGCATCTGTATATCCATCTGTTGAAGAAACAGATTTTACAGATTTTGCAAATTGGAGAACAGGAATTTATAGCTTATATGATGGAACATATGGTGGATATAGTACCAGAATCTGTTTGAAGAATTATGTTACGTTTGAAGGAACAAAATATACGGTAAATATTAGTAATACAGCATATCATATGTTAATCAGGGAAATGGATGAGAACTTGAAGTTCATTAAGTCCAATAATTTAGCAAATGGAGCAACTTTTATACCGAGTTCAAGTACTGTTTATCTCGGAATATGTCTTTATAATTATTCCTCAGAGTCAGGAATTACCTATACCACATACAAGAACTTATTTGCAAATGGATTTACAGCAAAGCTTACAGAATATAAAACGGCGATTGATGTAACGGAGGATGACCTTATTATTCTTGATAAACCGATTTATGAAACGTCAAAGCCAAGTTCTTCTACAAATGGAAGTACAAGCAGTTCTACGAATAGCAGTACAAATAGCTCAGTAGGTGATGGAGTAGATGGAAGCACAGCAGTTTATAATATTCTTAAAAGACTAATTCAGAATGCAGATACATCAAAGATAGATATTTCTGCATATAATGTAACATATAGTGAATACTATGGTACAATTATTCCGAAGTTAAAAGAGGAATTATATTTAGAATATCATTCATATTATAATTTGCAAACGGATACAGCAATTAAAGGAAAGTATGTAGTTAGTTGCCGGATGGTTAACATTGATTCAGATGGAAAGGCAAGAGTAGAAAGAGTAAGAGAGGTAGTAAATACTTTCTTGACAAGTGTCGATTCACGTATGAGTGATGTGGAAAAGGTATTATTAGCACATGAATATGTGGTAAATAATACGGTATATAAGAATGATGGTTTGGTCAGCCATACAGGAGGATGTGTTCTTGGTAATGGATATGGTGTGTGTGAAGGATATGCGGAAGCTTTAATGATTTTGCTTCATGAGCTTGATATTGAAACGGATATGGTAGTTAGTTCGAGTATGGATCATGCATGGGTTTATGTAAAACTAGATGGAATGTGGTATCATATAGATCCGACTTGGAATGATGTACAGGATAAATATCGACATAGATATCTTATACGTAATGATCAGGAGATGGGAACAGTTAATGCATCCAGACCACATTCAGGTTGGATATGTGAAACTGTAAATGTAAGCTCTGTTTCAACAAAGTATAGTGATTGGTTTGTACATGATGTATATGGAACTATGTATTATTATAATGGAATGTGGTACTATTGGGATAATAATACGAATTCCATTCTGTGCTCAGATATCATGGGAAAGACGACAAAGACGGTTGTAGATGGAACAAGTAAGGATAAGATTAAGTTAAGTGGAATATCAGGCAATAAGTTATCTTATTATATTGGCACGACACAGTATACGATTAGTTTATAATAAGACGGGAATACGAACTAGGAAAAGAGTCACAGTAATGTGGCTTTTTTTCTGGTTTGTGGTATAATGAGCCTTGCAGAGCCCTGCGTGTACGCAGAGGGCTCTATAAGGCGAAAAACTCACGGAGACGATAGTCGACGTGGTATAATGTCGTCAGATATTATGCAAGCCCGAATGGGCATAAACTGCCGTAATCACGAAGAGAAATCATGGTATTATGGTCAAGGGAAATGGATAAGAAATGAGGGAACGAATATGTCTGCAATATGGGGTGCTATTGATTTACAGGGTAATCCAATCAAAGAAGAACAGAAAAAGCTATTGCGCAAAGCATTTGACAAATGTGTAATAGATCGATATGAAGAAATGGACTGTGAAAATGTTTATATGGGGTGTGGAATTCAATATTTTACACCGGAAGCAAAGAGCGAGGTATTACCGAAGAATCAGGGAAGTGTCTTTTTTACAGCAGATGTAGTTCTTGATAATAGACGGGAGTTGTGTGAGAAGCTGAATATATCTTCAGATACAGGCATGCCGGATGGAGAGCTTCTTTATGAAGTTTATAAGAAATATGGGAAAAGCTGTCTCAATGATTTATTGGGAGCTTATACCTTTGTATGGTATGACAAGCAAAGAAATGAAATAGAATTAGTGTTAGATGCAGTGGGAAATCGTTGTCTGTATTATCGTTTGATTGGCAGCATACTGTATTTTTCTTCCTTGATAGAGCCTTTGGCACAGATGTCACAAGAAACCGGCACAAATGATAGGTGGTTGGTGGATTTTCTGGCAATGGATCATTTATTTATGATTAATGAAACAGAAGAAACACCAATAAAGGATATCTATCGAATTGCACCGGCACAGTATATAAAAATAGACAAGACAAGAAAAAAGAAAGAAACTTATTGGAAACCTTTCGAGAACTATCAGGAATATCATTGGAAATCGGATGAAGAATATAAAAATAGGTTTTGTGAATTATGGGATACGGCTGTAAAGGATGTTATGCGAACAGACACAGAAACGGCTATTTTGTTAAGTGGAGGTCTTGATTCTACGGCTGTAGCTGCGATAGCAGCACCTTATTTAAAACAGCAGGGAAAGAAATTGTACTCATTTACGTCTGTCCCTATGAAAGGATATCAACAAAGTGCGGATGATTATTACATTGAAGATGAAACACAGGATGTGAAGAAAACGGCACAGTTTTTCGGGAACATAGAAACAGATTTTGTTGATTTGGGTAATAAGACACCATGGGAAATGATGAAAAGGGAGTTTCAGATATTAGAGATTCCTTTTAAATCTGTACAGAATTCTTTATGGATAGTAGAATCTATGCGTAGGGCATATCAAAAGGGTGCAAGATTGATTTTGTCAGGAAGTTATGGAAACACAACGATTTCATATACGGATTTGTATGTGTATATGAATACATTGTTTACGAAGAAGCGATATAGAAAGTTAAAACAAGAAGTTGAACAGTTTTCAAAGACTATGGGATTTCAACAAAGATATGCATTAGAAGAAATATATCATACAGGAAAACAGAAATATGAGAAGAATACATATCCTTATGGGAATTCCTATGTAAATCGTACGGTGGCAGAAGAACTTGGAACCGTAGATCGATTAATTGCACTTGATCAGGACATTTTTGAAAGTAGTAGGAATTTTGATCTCTATCGCTACAAAATGGTAAATTTCTGGGCATTTCGCCAAATCGGAGAGATAGTCACAAAGCATAGTCTTACATCAGGAGTTTTGCTACGTGATCCGACAATTGATAAGAGAGTAATAGAGTTTTGTATTCATTTGCCGATGGAACAGTTTTGTAAAGAAGGAATAGACAGACGATTAGTGAAAGAATATTTAAAAGATATTATACCTTCTCATGTTATAAGGTTTCAAAAGCAGGGAAAGCAAAGTGCAGATTTATGTTATCGCTTTGAGCAGAATAATTGGGATCAGATTAGGCAGGAATGGATACAGATATATGAAAAATATGAGGAAAGTCATTTAGTAGATGTAAGGTATGCAAGAAGGCAATTGTTAGAGCAGAAAGAGTGTAAGGAATATTCTGCGTTTGATTTGACACGTCATATGTATACAATACAGGTATTGCAGTATGAAGACTATTTGAAAAAACATTATCAGCAGGTGAATTATAAGGAAGAGAAGTCAGAAAACAGTAAAGAAGATAATCAACCATTATTATCCGTTATCATACCTGTTTATAATGTAAAAGAATATTTGCAATGTTGTGTAGAATCTGTATGTAAGCAGACATATCATAATCTAGAGATTATCCTGATTGATGATGGTTCTACAGATGGAAGTGATGAACTTTGTGATAGATTGAAAGAGCAGGATAATAGGATACATGTAATTCATAAGGAAAATGGCGGCGTTAGTTCAGCACGAAATACAGGAATGGATGTTGCCAGCGGAGAATTGATAGCATTTGTAGATAGTGATGATTGGATTGAACCAGAGATGTATCAGAAGTTGTCAGAACTTATGAGAGAACAGGATGCAGACTGGGTATGTTGTGGTTATCGAAGAATCATGAATGACAAAATTAATGATTTTGCGAATAATCAGGTACGTGTTTTTTCAAGATATGAGTTAATGGATACATATATTACAGAACATGGAGGATACCTGTTTTCGCCTGCTGTTTGGAATAGACTCTATAAGAGAGAGAGCATCAATAATTTTAGATTTCCCCTTATTACCAAATACGAGGATTGTGTTATGAATACGTATGTAATGCCAAGAGTAAAGAAGGGCGTTTTTATCAATAAGTCTTATTATAATTATCGTATGCGTGATTCAAGTTTGACACATAAAAAATTAAGCAAGGCAGACATTGAGGCGTATATTTATGCTAATAGGGAACAAAGAGAGTTGATAGTAGAGCAGTTAGGCGAAGAAAGCAAGAGGACAAAGTATTTTAATGATTATTGCGTTCTATTGGATATGTATTGTAAAGTGCGAAAAGATTTAGATAATAAAGGTGGCAAGAAACTGTTAAAGCAGGAATTACAAGTACTTCGAAAGAGGGCAAGAGAGGGGATTAAGGCAAAAAGAGATATTGGAAGAAGGGATAAGATACAACTGTTGGCATCTACTTATAGTGTTGAAAGTTATTTTATGGTTGGTAAAGTAATTAATAAACTTAAATTCTAACAAAAATGTAAGAATGCTTGTAATTAGGAAAAAAGCTTATATAATGAAGAATGTAATTGAGAGATTACATAAAGTAAGAAAGGAAATAAAGAGTTATGAAGAAGACATGGTTAAACGCAGAAGTTGAAGAATTAGCAGTTGAAATGACAGCAAACGGACAGGCACCAAACGATAACTTTGATGGTGATTGGGTACAGATTGGTGGTTTATATTATAGACCAGGTGATGGTAGCTCACCATCTGAAGATCCATTAAGCTAATTTTTGAATAGTTTGAAAACAGAGCAGTTTTGCTCTGTTTTTTTGTACGTGCGCCGCTAGGCGCACATAAAAAGACCCCAGTACTATTTCTAGTACTGAGATCCGTAATTGCCATCTTAACTAAATGACATTGGCTTGATGCTACCTTTTTTATGCTGTCTGTAATTCCACAAAACCATTCTGTTGCATTTGCAACAAAAAGTTCTGAATTGATGTCATACAAGTATCTTCATCAACATCATAGATTTCCATTAAAGAATCTCTGATTTCAGCAACCGTAATATCGTTTGTTATCATGTCCCAAATCTCGTTTGCAGAACCTTTTAATAGAAAATACTTTCCGGTTGAGAAGTCAATCATAACTTTTTCACCTGATAAGTCGGTAACATCCAACTGTTTAATAAGGTGAACTTTTGTTTTTTCGCTCATCATATATAATCCCTTCTTCTCTCAACAATGTGGTACAAACATCATTATACGTATTAAAACTTGTTTAGTCAATGGACATTATTTGAAAAATAATATCAAATTAAATATAGGATAAAAGTAACATTTATAGCTGGATTTTTGTCAGAAGTATGTTATACTTATAGAGTTTGAATAGTATTTTATGACAAGAGAGGCGAGAACGAATTTTGGGAAGAATATGGAATTATCTCAGATATAATAATGAGAAGTGGATGACAGTTAAGATTTACATATATACTCTATTTTACCGTATATGTATTCTGGTGATTCCAAAGCCCAAATTGGAGAAGATGATGGGAGAGCGTGGTGTAGAATCAGATTTGACAGAGAATTTTGATAATCTGAAGATTGCAAAGCGTGTAGGAATTCATGTGAATCGAATTACCCAGCATACGATGTGGGAAAGTAAGTGTCTGGTAAGGGCGATGACGGCAAGAAAATTATTAAAGCAGAAAGGAATTCATTCCACTCTTTATCTGGGTGTTGGCAAGGAAGATGGCAAGATGGTTGCACATGCATGGCTTAGATGTGGCGAGTTGTATGTGACTGGTGGCAATGGTGATGGCTATGCGATGGTAGCAAAGTTTAAGAATTAGGAGAATTGCAATGTCAGCAATATGGGGTCATATTTCTTTTGATGGGAATAGTAAGGAACAAATCAATGACTTGATGTGCGGGACTTATAATCGAAAATGCAAATTGGACAAGATTCAGGAATACAGACAGAACTCTTTTTATATGGGCTGTGGACTTCAATATATTACGGAAGAATCTCGAAGAGAGGTTCTTCCTATTTTTGATGCAGAAAGACAGTTGTGCTTCACAGCAGATTGTTTATTGGATAATCGTCAGGAATTGCTGGAGAAGCTGCAGTTAACAGATGAGAAGCTGCCGGATGGGACGCTGATGTATCAGGCGTTTCTAAAATGGGGAGTAGATGGTTTTTCGCATTTTAGGGGATTGTTCAGCATTGCGATTTATGATATGAATAAGCGCATGTTATATCTGGTATCGGATCAGGTGGCAAGCCGTTGTTTATATTACTATAAAAAGGAAAAGGAAGTAACTTTTTCAACGCTTATAGAGCCAATTAGAACAGCAAATCCGGGAATCGACAGGAATGACTTGTATCTGAAGGATTTTGCAACAGCCCCCGGACTAATGCCGAATATTGTATCAACAGAAACACCCTATGAGGGGATTTATAAGTTGAATCCCGGGACATGGCTTGCCATTACACAGGATAGGATAGAGGAACATAGTTATTGGGCGTTGGATAGAACTAATCCAATAGTAAGCAATAGAAAAGCACAGGAGTATGGGAAGTATTTCCGTAAGCTGTATGAAGCCTGTGTTGCAGATGCAATTCGAACAGAGCAAAAGGTTGGCATCGCGATGAGCAGTGGATTGGATTCGGCAAGTGTAGGTGCTTTGGCTGCTGATATGCTGGCGAAAGATGAAAAATCACTATACTCATATACATATGTGCCTTATGAACACGGGGTAACGTCAGTACATCGAAATTTTGTGCTGGATGAACGTGAGGATGTGAGAAAGATTGCGGCGATGCACCCTAATATAGAAACGCGATTTCTGAATAATCAAGGCAGGAACTGTTATGAAGAACTGGATTCCTGTATTGACAAAATGGAGATTCCATTTAAGGCGTATGTGAATTTCCCGAATTTAATCGAGATATATGAACAGGCGGCCAAGATAGGCTGTAAGGTTGTATTGTCGGGACAAATGGGTAATGCATCTGTGTCGCATGGTTATATCGATGATGTGTTATATGAGTTGTATAAGAATAAGAAGTATGTGACTTTTTTTAGGAATCTGAATCGATATAGTAAGACCGTGAAAGAGAGTCGTAAGGCAGCTCTTAGCGGTTGTATCAGGTATTTTAACCGTACAAGCCGGGTATATGTGAACCAGGAATTTCATTATGAACCGGATAATCCTTTTTTGAATAATCATATTCTGGAAGGATATCCATTGCGAGAACGTTATGAAGCAGGGGAAGTAACCGGTACAGAGAAGGTGGCAATGGGGCAGAAGCAGCATCAGGAATTTATGCGGAATAAAGCAGTCTATACTTATATGGGTGAATATGAAACAAAGCTGGGACTTGCTTGTGGAGTTATTATACGTGATCCGACGAAAGATGTTCGTATGTTGGAATTCTGTTATCACCTGCCGTATGAAATATTTGCTCATAAGGGAGTGCCTAGATGGTTGATTCGCGAGAATATGCGGGATGTTCTGCCGGGTAAGCTTTTAGATAACTGGATGCGTTATGGGGTACAGAATCCTGACTGGTTCATGCGTATGATGCGAGATTGGGGTACACTTCAAGCATGTATGCAGGAGGATGTCAGACAGGAGGGAATTGCCCGTTATATCAATGCGCAGAAGGCACTGGAGAGTATTCGGGGGATCAAGGACGAAACAGAGGAAATTGCGGAGAAGAACCTTCTGTATCTGATGCACTTATGTGTATTAAGCAGGTTCTTGCGAAGAGGCTGATTTTCTAACAAAATTGTTAGGGGACTTTACAAAATGCAGGAACAATAATAGAATGATAGATGTTAAAACAATAGTACTTATTAACTATTGTCAACCAATAGCTATATCATGGAGGAAAGTAGTATGAAGGTTTGGGAAAACGCTGAACTGAAAGAGCTGAACATTAAAGAAACTGCTTACAGTTGTTCAGGAGGAAATTTTGACGGAGGTTATATCGGAGATGGTATCCTTTCAGGACATCTTTCTGACAAAGACTGTGGATACGGAAAGCCGGGAAATATCTTCGAAGCTATTATCGGCAACGGAACACCAGTAGACAAATTAAGCTAATAACGATTTAGCAAAATTATGAAACAGTTACTTTTCATAAGGTAGCTGTTTTTTTAAAGTGCGCCTAGCGGCGCACGTTTCTAATGGGTGAAAGTCCCTAATTC
>CAYUKO010000135.1:0-10211 GCA_964445375.1 uncultured Roseburia sp. | reverse complement strand
ATTATCTAATAAGATTAAGTAGAAGGTTGTTGTATGTTGTGTGATTAACATACAGCAACCTTTTATTGAGAATGCGGAAACTGTATTTTTAAAATATTTATAAAATAAAAACGATTTATTACAGTTAATCTTGTCAAATAAATCATTATCCTTCATAATAGCGTCAGACATGTCAAAAGAAATCAGGTCTAAGATATCTGACTCAAATTCAAGCCGAATCAGGCAAATATTTCATGATTGTGAAAATAAAAGGAGTATACTATAATGGAGGAAACAAATGAAACTAAAAAAATGGAAAATCAGCAGATTTTGGCGCCGAATTAGAATTCGCAGAAAGTATAAGGACAGATTGTTCCAAAAGGTATTTGAAGACAGGAAAGATTTACTGGATTTGTATAACGCAGTCAATGGAACAAGTTATACAAATACAGAAGAATTGGAAATAACAACTCTGGATGATGTAATTTATCTGTCTATGAAAAATGACTTATCTTTCATTATCTCTTCGACACTAAATCTATATGAACATCAATCAACTTTTAATCCCAATATGCCTATACGTGGACTGATGTATTTTGCCAGACTATATGAAGCGTATATGAAAAAGAATAGCTATGATATATATGGACATAAGCAGGTAAAACTTCCAACGCCACAGTTTGTAGTTTTTTATAATGGAAAAGAGAAACAGCCGGATGAATTGATATTAAAGCTGTCGGATGCATTTGAGACGAAGCTGTTATCAGAGCCTGTTTTGGAATGTAAAGTCCGCATGTTGAATATCAATTATGGTCATAATGAGAAAGTGTTGAAAGCATGTAAAAGGCTTCATGACTATGCTTATTTCATAAAGGAAGTAAATGTGGGACTTGATAGCGGTATGGAATTGGATGAAGCAGTCGCAAGTGCAATGGATGAATGTATAGAGAAGAATGTTCTGGCTGATATTTTGCTGAAATGTAAAAGTGAGGTATATAATATGCTGTTAACGGAATATGATGAGAAGAAACATTGGAAGGCAGTTAGAGAAGAGGGGATACTTGAGGGACGTGACAGGGAAAGAGCAGAATTAATTCATGCAATGTATCAGAATGGTCTGGACACAGAAACGATTGCCAAAAGTACAAACATTCCACTGGAAAAGATACGTGAAATAATTGGTGAAGAATAATGAGATAAGTGGAAAATAGGAATGTATAGACTTTTTATAGAAACTAAACAAAAAAATGCCGAATTGATCAAAATACAATATATATTCAGAAAACAATTGAAATATTTCGAATAATATATTATAATGACAAAGTAAAGAAATTATGTAAATATAATTTGCGTAATAAAAGGGATTCTATTTGTAAATGGGGGATTAACATGCGACTTACAGATGATTTTTACGAGGAAGAGAAAGACTCCAGTAATAATAAACTATTTCTTTACATGGCATTATTTATGTCAGTAGTGGTGTTAGGAATTACCGGATTAGTATTCTTGATGAATCATGAGGACAAAAGTGGTTCGAATTATGCACTGGCGAAAGAACAGGCAGAGGCGAGAAGGCAGGAGGCTGGAATTACGGATGAGCAGGTTCCGATGGAAAAGGGTGTGGATGAGCTGATTTCAGGAAGTACTCTTACATCAGACCAGCTTGATATCTGGGATTTGTCAGCACTTGCTGGAGCAGATGAAGAAGCAGCACCGGCATCAAGCAAGAATGGAACCGTTACGAATCAGACAACCGGTGAAGTGGTTGTAGATGGTTCTTCTAATAATAAGAGTCAGAATTCTGCAACTAATCTGACAGAGGGTAAGACTTCTGTTTATGATATGCCGGAAAAGGAAGAGATGGAAGAAACGCAAGAGGTTGCGGATACAGAAGAAACACAGGAAGAATTAAATGATGGTAAACATACATTGGTAACTTTTGCAGATGGTTCTGAGGAATGGGTAGAACTGAATGAGAATCTTGCATTGAATGATTATGTAAAATCACGTTTTGTCTATAAAGAGCCCATTATGAGTTACTATGTGAATGGTAAGCAGGCATCTTGGTTTGGTGTTGATATTTCCAGCAAGCAGGGAGTTGTAGATTTTAAGAAGCTCAAAAAGGCTGGATGCGATTTTGTAATGATTAAGACTGGCGGACGAGGCTATAGCAGTGGCGAAATCGTTATGGATGAGAAATTGAAGGATTACATGACCGGAGCAAAGAATGCGGGGCTTGATATTGGTGTTTATTTCTTTTCACAGGCCGTTTCTAAGAGTGAGATTGAGGAAGAGGTAGAGACTTTCTTAGAGGCAATCAAGGACTATTCGGTAAACTATCCTGTTGTCTTTATGATGCAGGAAGTGGAAGGCGATATGGCAAGAGTAGAGCTTCTGGATACAGAGAGCAGAACAAGTCTTGCTAAGACATTTCTTGAAAAAGTAAAAAAAGCAGGTTACACACCAATGCTTTATGGTAATAAGGAATGGCTTGTAACGAAATTGAATCTTGAGGAATTAAGCGGTTATGATATCTGGCTGTCACAGGAAGGAGATGCACCGGATTATCCATATGAATTTACAATGTGGCAGTATAATAAAGAAGGTACAATAAGCGGTATTACAGAAGAAACAGGATTGAATATCAGCTTTGTAGATTATTCAGAAGAATAGGAATACATAGAAAAATCGAGTAAAAACTACTCGATTTTTTTATGGCTGATAATGAATCAATTTTTCGGATATTTTAAGCTTGGCATAGATGTCTGCATATACGGCAGGAGAAAGGCCTTCCAGATAATTCGGTGTGTAATTCTTGGTGACACCATTGCGCTTTAGAACATCGATTGCTTTATTGTAGGCAATGGCGGCCTCGTCCTCAGTATCATAGGTTCCGATGACAAAGTAGCCGGGAAGGTTGATTTTTGCTTTGTATTTTGTCTTGCCTTTTACAGAAACTTTTGTGACGCCCAGATAACGGTTGATGATTTTCAGGTTTTCGCTGCGAAAGTCTGTGTCATCACCATTTTGAAAAATAAAGTCTTTTCCGGGAACACTGTAGCTACGTATTCCATGACGGTTCAGTACATTAACCTGCATACCATAGTCGGCAACAAATAAATGGCCATCTCTTTTCATAATTTTATGGGAAGAATAATAAAATAAATCATCAATATCGAATTTTAATACATAGGTTGGGGAAAGATAGTAATAGAAAAATTTGGGACGGGCATAAATGGGCGTTCCAAAATAAATCTTGTTATCCCGGAAATTTATAAGAATTACCCATTTCTCAAAAGGAAGAGGGCTTTCTGATACATAATCTTTTAAGGCGAGAGTGTTGGAATCTAAAAGCCTGTCTGCTTCCAGATACGCCTGATTAGCGGCTTCCATGGTATCGAAGCTTCCAAGGCTGATATGCTTTCTGCGATAGGTAATAGAAGCACGGTAATAGGTGGTATTGTCTTTTTTAACAGCTGGATAGACACCCTTTAACATGATAAATTCCCCTTCCAAAACAAAATAAATAACTTCTTTTATCATAGCATATCGTTGGGCAGAAAACAATTCGCTGTATTTTGTCCTATTACTGGTGACGGAGTGAACAGTAATGTATTTTTTGGGGCATGTCTGAATAAACTAGTAAGAGGAACTTTAATATCAGAAAGGATTAGACATGCTTATGTATCAGAAGAAATGCATTCTGTTATTAGTAGTAAATGTATTGTGTACAGGAATGTTATGGTTTGCACGGACAAGTGAGGTGCAAGGGCAGGAAGCAATCAAGATAGAACAACAGGAAGTGGCTAAGGTGGTAACGATAGAGGACAAGCCTATTATATCGGAAGAACACCAGATTACGTTTCAGAAGTTGCAGCCAAATTATGTGATTGAAGTATCTCAAGGGGATATTGACTGTTTGATGAAGATCGTAGAAGCAGAAGCAGGTTGTGAGGACAGGACAGGAAAGCTTCTGGTTGCTAATGTAGTAATCAACAGGGTGAAGGATGAGGCATTTCCTGATACAGTAACAGAGGTAGTATATCAGAGAAATTCCCAGTCAGCACAGTTTTCACCGGTATCAAATGGGCGGATTGATTCGGTCAAGATATCAGAGGAGACAAGAGAGGTAGTGTATAGTGCGCTGCTTGGTGAGGATGTTTCTCATGGTGCGCTTTATTTTGTAGCAAGGCAGTATGCAGATCCTGAAAAAGTGCGCTGGTTTGACGACAATCTGACACTTTTGTTTTCGCACGGCGGACATGACTTCTTTTTTTGATTTCATTTTTATTTTTCGACTGACAACGTGCTTGCAGAGTCAAAAATACTATGCTATACTTATGAACTGAACAATTACTATTCATGTTGAATAAAGAGGAGAACTGTGATGGATTTATTTTACAGAAGCACAAGAAGTAAAAATGAAACTGTAAAGGCTTCCCAGGCTATTTTAAAGGGACTTGCTGATGATGGTGGTTTATTTGTACCGGAATCAGTGCCTCGTCTTGATAAGACTCTTGAGGAGCTTTCTAATATGACATATCAGGAAACTGCATACGAAGTAATGAAGCTTTTCCTGACAGATTTTACAGAGGAAGAACTTAAGGATTGTATTAATAAGGCTTATGACAGCAAGTTTGATACAGAAGTAATCGCACCATTGGTTGAAGCAGATGGCGCATATTATCTGGAGCTGTTCCATGGAGCTACCATCGCATTTAAGGATATGGCATTATCTATTCTGCCACATTTATTAATTACATCTGCTAAGAAGAATAATGTTAAGAATGAAATCGTAATCTTAACAGCTACAAGTGGTGATACAGGAAAGGCTGCACTTGCAGGATTTGCTGATGTTAAGGGAACAAAGATTATCGTTTTCTATCCAAAGAACGGTGTAAGCCCTATTCAGGAGAAGCAGATGGTTACTCAGAAGGGTGACAATACTTTTGTTGTTGGTATCACAGGTAATTTTGATGATGCTCAGACAGGTGTTAAGCAGTTATTTGGAGATAAGGAATTAGCAGCACAGATGGATGAAGCAGGATTCCAGTTCTCATCTGCAAACTCAATTAATATCGGAAGACTTGTTCCACAGGTTGTTTACTATGTATATTCTTATGCGCAGTTATTAAAGGAAGGCAAGGTAGAGAAGGGCGAGAAGATTAACGTTGTTGTTCCTACCGGCAATTTCGGAAACATCCTTGCTGCATATTTTGCAAAGAACATGGGTATTCCAATTGCAAAGCTTATCTGTGCATCAAATGAGAATAAGGTATTATATGATTTCTTCGAAACTGGTATCTATGATAGAAACAGAGAATTTGTATTAACAAGCTCTCCTTCTATGGATATTTTGATTTCAAGCAATCTGGAAAGACTTATTTATTTGACAGCAGGCTGTGATGCAGAGAAGAATGCAGCATTCATGAAGTCTTTATCAAGAGATGGTAAGTATGAGATTACTGCTGATATGAAGGCTAATATGACAGATTTCTATGGGAACTATGCTTCTGAGAAGGAAACAGCAGAAACCATTAAGAATTTATATGAGAAGACTGGTTATGTGATTGATACACATACAGCAGTTGCTGCAACTGTATTACATAAATATCAGGAAGCAACAAAGGATGATGCAAAGGTAGTAGTAGCTTCTACAGCAAGTCCTTTCAAGTTCACAAGAAGCGTTATGGATGCAATCGATATGAAGTATGATTCCATGACAGATTTCGAGTTAGTTGATGAACTTTCTAAGATTGCTAATGTAAATGTTCCAAAGGCAATCGATGAGATTAGAACAGCACCAGTATTACATGATACGGTATGTGATAAGGAAGATATGAAGTCAGTTGTCATGAAGTTTCTTGGCATCTAATTATAAGTAAGAAAATGGGAGGGAATGATGTAGTGTTACTGCGTCATTTTCTCTTGTTTTTTATGCACACACTGAAGCAGTGGAAAATGTCGCAAAAGCGCCACTGACGCAGTGGAAAATAGGAAAAGGGGTTATATGGTATGGATTTTAATATGATTTTGAAATTACTCATTATGGCATGCGGAGTTTATATGGCTTATTGGGCAATACAGATGAAAACAACGCACAAGATACCGGAGATGCTTGTTGGAAAGGGATTTCCCATTGACAGGGCAAAAGATCCGGAGGGCTTTATGAAGAATACATTTCCATTTACGATGGGAACTGGGATTATGCTTTTGGTAGCGGGGCTGGTAGGAGCACTGGAAATATTTATATTGTATCCATTGGTTGACACCATAATGACACTTGTGGTTCTTATTGTATTGATTTTTTATGGAATGTTTTTGTTGAAAGCGCAGAGAAAATACTTAGTTGGAGTAGAAGATAAGCCTAAGAAAAATAAAAAGAAATAAGAAAGGGGATTAAAAAATGACAGATCAGGAAATCTTACGGCACATCGATCATACGCAGTTAAAACCATTTGCAAAATGGGAGGATATTGAAAAGCTTTGTGATGAGGCTATAAAGTATCAGACAGCTTCTGTTTGTATTCCACCAGCATATATTAAGAGGGTTCATGATCAATACGGGGACAGTATTAATATATGCACAGTGGTAGGTTTTCCACTTGGTTATAGTGTGACAGCTGCAAAGATTGCTGAGGTTGAGCAGGCTTTGGCGGATGGATGCAATGAAATCGATATGGTAGTGAATATTTCGGATGTTAAGAATGGTGCATTCGATAAGGTGGAAGAAGAGATTAAGACTTTAAAGGCCGCATGTGGAACTCACATTTTAAAGGTTATTATCGAGACTTGCTTTTTGACGGAGGAAGAAAAGATTGCTATGTGCAAGGCTGTTACGAATGCAGGAGCAGATTATATTAAGACCTCAACGGGCTTTGGTACAGGTGGTGCAACCATCGAGGATATCAGATTATTTAAGAAATATATCGGTCCTGATGTGAAGATGAAGGCTGCCGGTGGTGTTAAGACCAAGGATGATTTGATTATGTTCTTAGAAGAAGGCTGTGACAGAATCGGTACTTCTTCTGCGGTTGGTATGTTGCAGGGAAGCGAGGCGAAAGGATACTAATATGGCTAAGATAGTGGATAGAATCAATGAAATGAAGAAAATCCTAAAGCAGGCAGGAGTAGATTTTTATCTGGTTCCGACAGCGGATTTTCATAATTCGGAGTACGTGAATGAATATTTTAAAGTAAGAGAATTTCTTTCCGGATTTACCGGCTCGAATGGTACCTTGGTAATCAGTCAGGAAGAGACTGGTCTGTGGACAGATGGAAGATATTTTGTGCAGGCTGAGAAGGAACTGAAAGGCTCAGGAATTGTTCTTTATCGTATAGCAGAGGAAGGTGTTCCTACCATTGAAGAATATCTGAATCAGCATGTGAAGGCTGGGCAGACGGTAGGATTTGATGGAAGAGTGATTGACGCTTCATTTGGAAGAAAACTGGAAAAAACACTTAGTGACAGAAGTGTCACCTTTGTATACAATAAAGATTTGGCAGATTCTCTCTGGGAAGGTAGACCGGATATGCCAGCAAGTGATATCTGGGTAGTACCGGAAGAACAGTGTGGCAAGACAGTAGCGCAAAAGCTTGCCGATGTGAGAGCTGTTATGAAGAAGGAAAAGGCATCCCATTTGCTGATAACAAAGCTGGATGATATTATGTGGCTTTATAATATCAGGGCAAATGATATAGAATGTAATCCGGTAGCATTAGCATATACTTTTCTATCAGAGCAGACTGCTGTCATTTTCGTGCAAGGCAAGGCTTTGACAGAGGAAGCAAAGGCGCATTTTGAAAAATATCAGATTCAGGTTAAGGATTATTCAGAAATTGTTGATTTCCTGGAACAATGTAAGCTTGATGGAAAGGTAATGTGCGCATGCAATGACATTAATTATCTGTTGTTCAAGGTGTTAGACAAGCGTGGTGAAATACTGGATAGAGAGAATCCAACTGCGCTGTTAAAGGCAATCAAGAATCCGGTAGAGTTGGAGAATCTCAGAAAGTATTATCTTCTTGACAGTGTGGTTCTGACAAAATTCTTATTCTGGATGAAGAAGAATGCGGGAAAACAACCAATGGATGAATACAGTGTTGCTATGAAACTTGACGAGATGAGAAGTGAGATTGACGGGTTCCTCGATCTGTCATTTCCGACAATTAGTGCGTTCAAGGAAAATGCTGCAATGATGCATTACAGTGCGACAAAAGAGGATAAAAAGGATATTGATGCAGATGGTCTTTATCTGGTAGATTCCGGTGGACAGTACATTGGAGGAACAACGGATGTGACAAGAACAATTGCGCTTGGAAATGTGACAGAGGAAATGAAGAAGCATTTTTCGAAGGTTGCAAGTGGAATGCTTCGTCTTGCGGATACGAAGTTCTTATATGGATGCACAGGTAAGAATGTGGACATTATGGCGCGTGAGCCGTTGTGGGAATGTTATATTGATTATAAATGTGGAACAGGTCATGGTATAGGTTATATTTTAAATGTACATGAAGGACCACAGAATATCAGATGGCGTTTTAATCCGGGCGTGAAGGAAGCCATACTGGAAGAGGGCATGATTGTATCGGATGAACCAGGTGTATATATAGAAGGAAGTCATGGCATCAGAACAGAGAATATTCTGGAGATTGTAAAGGAAACAAAGAATGGGGATGGACAGTTTATGGGCTTCCGTCATCTAACCTTTGTGCCGATTGATCTGGATGCGATTGATACACAGTATATGGAGCCTTCGGATGTACGTAAGTTGAATGCATATCATGCAGAGGTTTATCAGCGACTGGAACCTTTCTTCGAAGGAGAGGAAAAAGAGATGCTGAAAAAGGCAACAAGGTCTGTGTAGCATAAGAACGCTGTAGCACAACATTGTGTATGAGATATCAGACGAGATTGCGTTCTTAAACAAGTTTATGCATATTTTATTGACTTTTCACAAAAGGTTTGAGATAATGTTAGCAAATGTGCGGATGTTTTTGTATACACTGCTCATAACCACTCTATTTCAGTGGTTTGTAATACATTTAATTTATTTTCTAAGGAGGATTTAATATGTCAACAAAAGCGTATTATCCAATTTCTGAGATTGGTGCTGGCAAGGTAGGATTTTCTAAGACTCGTTCTATCATCGAAGCAGCTTTCTATGGAAATAACGTAGTTAAGGTTAACACCTTAAAGGAAGCTTATGAATTAGCTAAGAATTCACCAGGAACTGTTGTAACAGATATGCCTATTAAAGATGGTGAAACTTTTGGTCTTGAGAGAGACGCAAAGGTTTTATTATTCAACGATGGTGCAGTTACAGGTCGTTACGCAGCAGCTCGTCGTATCAAAGGCGAACCAGGTGTTGATGAAGCTAAGCTTGATAAAGTAGTTATGGATGCAATTTATGAGACAAGATGGAAGACAATGTATCATGCAGAGTGTTTCGTTGGTCTTGATCCAGAATTCATGGTAAAGGCTCACCTTCTTATTCCAGAAGGAGAAGAGAACTTACTTTACAACTGGATGATTAACTTCCAGTATATGTCAGATGAATATGTAAAGATGTACAAGAATTCTACTCCAGTTGGAAACGGAAACGAACCAGATATCTACATCTTCTCTGATCCTCAGTGGGCTCCTCACGAAGCACCAGACGTAGATTACAGCTGCTTAAGCGATCCTTTAACACTTTGCTATTTTGATACAAATGCAAACTGTGCAGCTATCCTTGGTATGAAGTACTTCGGTGAGCATAAGAAGGGTACACTTACAATGGCATGGGCACTTGCTAACAGAAATGGTTATGCAGCTTGCCACGGTGGACAGAAGGAATACATCTTAGCTGATGGTTCTAAGTATGTTGCATCTGTATATGGTTTATCAGGATCTGGTAAGTCTACACTTACACATGCTAAGCATGGCGGAAAGTATGAAATCAAGGTTCTTCATGATGACGCATTCATCATCAACACAGATACATGTGCATCTATCGCATTAGAGCCAACATACTTCGATAAGACATCTGATTATCCTACAGGATGTCCAGATAATGAGTACTTATTATCAGCTCAGAACTGTTCTTGTACAATGGATGAGGACGGAAAGATTCAGTTAGTAACAGAAGATATCAGAAATGGTAACGGACGTGCAATCAAGTCTAAGTTATGGTCTCCAAACCGTGTAGATAAGATTGATGCTCCAGTTAATGCAATCTTCTGGATCATGA
>CAYUKO010000134.1:0-10223 GCA_964445375.1 uncultured Roseburia sp. | reverse complement strand
GGCATTGCAGCACTTCACAGATTGCTTCCAGAGTCGAAAAACGAATAGCGCTTATTTTCCCTGTTTTTATCTTAGAAAGATTTACATTAGAAACGCCTACGCGTTCTGATAATTCATTCAGACTCATTTTGCGATCAGCCATAACACGATCCAGACGTAGTATGATTTTTCCCATAATTTATCATCCTTTCTTATAATGTCTCATCAGATTCTCTCTGTAAAACGGCTCCGTATTTGAAGATATATACTAATACAAAAATCAGAACAATAACGAGTACAACATTGAAATCAACACCGATACCAAACTCAAATCTTCCAACATTCAGTAAATTCGTTACAAAGGATTCCGCTATGGAAGAAATAATAGTCCAAGGAATTAAAGAAATAGCTAAGTTCTGCATTTTTTTAATTACATTCTCTTCAAATGGAGATTCGCAATAACGAAAAGCCTTACATAAAGCACCAACGAAGAACAGAGTAACAAGCGCCATTGAAACATTTATAGCTCCAGCAAGGAAAACCCATTTTAAAAGCCCCAAATTTAAAGAAACATCGTCAGTGGTTGCTTCGGCACTTAAGCCATTCTCTGTAATAGATGCATTATTTGTAATATACTTTGTACCATCTATATCAATAGATGTTGCGATTGTAGCGTTTTCTCCTAGTTTCTTTTGAGCTTCCTGTATATCGGTTTCTTCAAGTACAATACCCATAGAAGAAAAGTCAACACGATATCCTATTTTACTGGATACATTAACAGTCATAAAATCTTCTGGAATAATTGTAAAAATTACTGCTCCGGCAAAGCATCCAATAATTCCTAATATAATAAGGATTTTTGCCACCAGCGTTAAATACCCACCAATTTTCCCCATTTGATTAATCTTAGAAATTGCATTTTTTTTCATCATATTTTCCCTCATCTTTCTCTTTTGTACAATTAATGTACTTTTTAAAATATTTAATGTTTATCGTTAAATACAGTATATAATGACATATGACGTTTGTCAACAATTATTTAACGTTTATCATTAATTTTTATTATTAAAAGATTAAAATGAACAAAAAAGGCGAGGAACACTACTACATTCCTCGCCTTTTATTTCCAATATAAATAAGCATTTTATTCCAGTCCGCCACCCATGGATGGATTCAAACGAATTCTAATCGCCTGTCCGCCATGCACATAAGTAGCAAAGTTGGCTTCGTCACCATTTCTTTCATAATCAACGACCCAGTTATCACCTTCAAAGTGTCCCTCTTCTACAGTTAGGAAATTCAATTGTCCTGCCCATCTGGAAGATAAATGAATATATGCCTGTTCATCTGCTGGATGTGGGCGCTTGATAAATTCTGCCGCCATTCCTGCACCAGCCATATAGAACTCATAATCACCAGTCTGAACCAGAATGCCTCTGCCTCTTACTTGTAAGTTCCACTTATTTTCCGGGTTTGATAAATTAATCGCAGAACCATATCCAAAAGGAGTTTTATCGGTAGACATATATTTTATCTGTACATGATAATCCGGTAATTTGAGATATTTGGATGCGGCAAATTCTTCCTGCACGATACCATGGACTCTGCCTGTTCCACGGTATTTCACTAAAAGTGGTTCTAAGGCACGCAAGGTTTTCATGGTAATTGCCATGGTTTCTGCTTCTTTTAAAAGATTTCCTTGATTATCCAGGACATTTTCTACACCAAAACATGCTACGCCAATGGCATCATAATCTGCAATGGCACGTATCGCATTCATGCTGTTAGCTTCTCCCATGCAAGGAGATTCCGGCACGAACAAAGCATTATCTTCTCTCGTATAAGATTGACAAATACGGCAATAGTCTTCTTTTGTCTGGTTATAAATATCAGGACAAAGCAAATCCAATGCCGGAGCAGCCTTTTTCCATATATCAAGTTCTCTGCTGACCGCTGCGCCGCCACTATAGGAGAAACCAGCTTCTTCACAGCCATTTTCCATAACCATAACATTGGTATACATCGGAATATCATAGATTTCTTTTCCGGCTTTGGCTATCGCACCAATAAACTTACCGTGATACCATGCGCAAAATGCTTCCGCTGCATGTCTGCCAAAGTGCCCTTTCCAGCTATGCCTGTTCTTTTCTTCCTGTGAAATATATTCTAATCCATTATCTTCTAACCGGATATCTCTGATTTCTTCTGGGACAGGCTTTTCATAATCCAGTTGTGCCAATGCAGAGTAATCTCTGTCTGTATTGGCAAGCCCCATTTCATTTTCAATCTGTAATGCAATGACTGTCCTTTGTTCCGCATCGTATTCCTTGATAAATTCCACCATTTTGCAAAAGGCTTTCCGGTCTCTTTCTAAGGTTTCCATACAGTGCGGTGACAAAGATGCACCCATGCACCATTTGAGCCTACAGCAACCTGATAAGTCTCCGGTTCTGTCTTTATGTATTCCGGTGCATAGGTTGGATGTCCATTCTTGCTGGTAGCAAACCATAAAATTACCAGCTTGAACCCGTTTTCTCTTACCTGATCAATGAGCTCTTTTACCTGTGACATATCATAAATGTCTTGTTGTGGCTCTATTTTACACCAGTAAACAGGCACTTCCAAAGTATTTGACCGTAAAGCTGTGCTGCCCTTATCGTCCTCTCCATCATAAATGTACCGGTGGAAGAATTATGAGCCTGCATACCTAAAACCAGCAGTTCTTTTCCGTTTTCATCTTTTAAAAATCCGTTCATTTCTGCCTCCTGTAATCCCCTTATTGTGCTTATTTGCAAAGCGTTCTAAGATTATACTAACATAGTGGAGTTTGTATATAAACTGGACTAATTTTAGGTGTTCATGGTATAAATTAGATTTTTTATTGATAATAATGGTATAAATACGCTACCCATTCCTCATATATTTCTTCCTGCGATTTTTCAAAGCAGGCTTCATAATCTTCCGTTTTGATTATTTCAAGAACTTTATCCCATCCGTATTGATTATCAAGATATTCAATATAAATATGTGCCAGCATGTATCCGCCACAATTGGAGAATTCAATAGGATTTCTCGTACAGGTTTCTTCGTAAGTGGGTAACTTCATGGTAGACAGATACTCTTTGTAAAATGGTTCTCCATTAGCCAGATAAAGAGCCATTCCTTCGGTCAGCCATAAATGAATATTCGGGTTCAGGACACTGACATAGGCATGCACAATCTCATGTGTAACAGCATTTTTTACCGTTTCATAATCGTGGTATGCTCCCGGATTTGCAGGAGAAGTTAAAATAACATCTGTTCCTATATTATCTCCAATATACCAATCCAGCCCAAGCGCAGGAGCAATAAAACCATATTTTTTTGTCTGCATTTTTGCCTGACTATCATAAATATGTACGGTGACATCCTGTTTTTGTGTAAAGCCAAGCTTTTGAGCGATTGCCTCAGTATTTGCATCTGCAAATGCAAATACATCCTCTGCGGCAGTTTTTTCTGTCTCATAATACACATCAATCCAGTTACCTTTTATACATTGCATATTTTTTGTTTTTCGATTGATTGTTGGTACAGAGTTGATGCACACCAGAAGTACACATAGTATTACAACCCCAAGTAACCCTTTACATACTTTTTTTCTCATTTTCTATTCCTCCATTCGTTTGTCATATTCATTATGAGGAAAATGAGAGAAAACACTAGTTACCTTGGTCAGAAAATGGGTATGACTTTAGTCATTACCTTGATAAAACCGCCCAAATTTAAGGATGATCTTGTTTCTTTCCTTGCTTCCGATTTTGTCGTAAATCAGAGAAACGTAATTCTTAACGGTCCCAAGTGACAGACATAATTTGTCGGCAATCTGAGTATTGGTATAGCCACGCACGATCAATTCAAACACATCTTTTTCCCGTTCAGTTAATACTTCCATGACTTTTAAATATTCCTCTTCATATAGGTCATTTTCCTTCTGGTGGCTTCTCTCTTCCTGAATGGTCTGATAGAATTCTTCCATAAAAGCCTTATGCCTTTGAGTGAGCATAGACAGCAGAGCAAAACACAATAGATATTGCAATAGCCTTGGCAAAGCTCCATAAACCATAATGGATTTCATATCTAAAAATGGCTCAAGCCATGGCTGATATAAATAAAAACCGGTCATAACATGTGATATGATAATTGCAAGACTGGTAATAGCCCCTGAAAACAGGAAAACCTTTCGATTCAGATAAAAGGATGCAATGATAGATGGAAGCAAGAACAAAATAACTGTCTGAAAGGTAAATATCGTATAGCAGATTCCCGTAGCAAAGCTTATGGATACAATCAACACATATTTCAGCCAAGGTTTATCAATATGAAAGGCATGGACAATGATTGCCGGAACAATGAGCGGAACAAATGCCCAGATAGCCATTTCGATAATCAGCTTCAAGGAAACATCAAAGATTCCGAACCAGCAAAATACAGCCATTAATATGATAAATCCGTATATAATTAGAAATGCATTTATGACTATTAAGTTTGTTTCGTTTTCATTTTTGCGATAAAGTGCATTCATTTTTTATTCTCTCCATACATTTTTCTTTTAATATATACCGATTATACCAGACAAACAACGAAAAAGGTATTTTTGTCTTATATCACATCGACAAAAATACCTTTCTTGCAATTACTGATTTCTCAATGCTCTTTCTTCTTCCAAATCCTTTTCATCAATTCTACGGTCTTTATAGTAGAATTCCTTGTCTCTTTCATCAATCTTACGGATTACCTGGCAGGGATTACCGGCTGCAACAGAATCAGCAGGGATGTCCTTCGTAACAACACTTCCGGCACCAATAACGGAATTCTTGCCAATGGTAACGCCCGGACAAATGGTTACATTAGCACCAACCCACACATTATCTTCAATGGTTACAGGATCTGTGTACATGTATTCTCTCATGGTAGGATTAATAGGATGACCAACGGTTGCCACATTAACAGATGGGCCAAACAAAACATTCTTACCGATATGAATTGGTCCATCATCCACAAAGGTACAATTTACATTGATATATGTGCCCTCACCAATGTATATATTCTTTCCATAGCAAAAGTAAATAGGCGGTTCCACCCAGATTTTATCGCCTTTTCCAAGCATAGAGGAGAGCATTTCCATTCTCTTTTCCACCTCATTAGCCGCAGTGTCATTAAAAGCTTTCATTGCCAGTTTACCTTGCTCACGTTTCTCAGGTAATCCTTCACACATGTCTGTAAACAGCTTTCCAGACATGATTCTTTCATACATAGTCATCGCTATTGTACCTCCTTCATTTTCTGCAAAGCAATATTCCATGCTTCTTCGTCAAATTCTCTGTCTTTGTAATAAAGTTTTTTGTCTGCCTCTGTAATTGTTCTAATTACTCTGCAGGGATTGCCAGCTGCAATACACCAGCCTGGAATGTCCTTTGTAACCACGCTTCCAGCACCGATTACGGTATTACTTCCAATATGTACACCCGGGCAAATGACCGTATTGCCGCCAATCCATACATTATCGCCAATGGCTACAGAAATACCGTACTCATATGCTGTGTTTCTTGTCTGCGGATGAACAGGATGTCCGGCGGTGTAAATGGCAACATTCGGAGCCATTTGGCAGTTATCCCCAATCGTTACCTTTGCCACATCTAAAATCGTACAGTTATAATTTGCAAAAAAGTTCTTTCCTACTTCAATGTTAAAACCATAATCACAATAAAATGGCGGATTGATAAATGCTCCATCTGATTTACCAAGAAGCTCCTTTACAATCTTTCCAATTCCATCAAAATCAGCTCTGTCCATCGTATTGAGCTGCTGAGTCAATCGTCTTGCCCTTTTCTGCTCTTCAAAAACACTTTCATCTGAAATATAAGGTAATTCTTTGTTTCTTCTTGTAATGTTATCCATGTTCTTCTTCCTTTCGTGTTAGATTTTTCAGCCAATGATACTTTTTATAATGACGGTAAACTGCTGGAAGCTTTACCATTTCATCCAGATTTAGAATAAAATATACTGCCATAACCGGTAATTTTAAGATAAAAGCAGCAAATGCGCCAATCGGTACAATAATCAGCCACATCGTAACTGCATCACAAAGCATACACAGGCAATGATATTTTTCACGATATTAGCAACAGAATTTGCTGCAACGGCATCATTTCCCATGTGTCCCATAATAACAGAAAACATAGTAAAGCCGCATCCCCATAACAGTTCATTTGCCAGAACCGGTGATGTATACTTCTTAAAATCCTTCTTTAAAATAACATCCGGTTTTATTAGATATTTCCAGCATATACACACCTCGTTCTTTTTGCGGTTTTCCCATAAAACAAGTGCTAATTCTATTACTCTTGCCAGTACGGTCGCATAAGCAGCTCCCCGAATCTCCAATTTCGGAAATCCGAACAAACCGAAAATTAGAATAGCATTGAATATCAGATTCAGAACAACGGCGACAGAACCATAAATTGTGCTGCGTGTCGTTCGCCCACTATTTTTCATGATGCATAAGTAAATCTGGGAAATGCTCATACAAAGGTACGACCAGCTGACAATTCGAAGATACGGGATTCCAAGCACAATCAATTCCTGCTCACTTGTGAAAATCTTCATTAGCAGGTCAGGGCAGATATTCGCTGCCAAAAAGAAGATCACAGAGATAATCACCGATAATCTTAAGGAAATTGCTAATACATGTTCTACTGATTTTTTGTCATTTTTCCCCCAGTATTGCGCTGCAAGAATCGTTGCACCTATTGTTAGTGCCGCGAAGAACAGATTTAGGACGAATTGTACCTGTGTTGCAAGCGAAATAGCAGAAAGAGAACTCTGATCCAACATACCAAGCATAAGCGCATCCGATGCGCTGACCAAAGCAGACATCAGATTTTGCATAGCGATAGGAAGTACTAAAGCGAATAATTTTTTATAAAAATGGCTCTTTGGGGAATGCATATTTACTCCTGTAAGTGGTTGTTTTGGTTTTTAATATTTTTGCTGTCATGAATCTGTTTATGATATAATAATAGTATTTATTACAACGTTTTTATATCACTTTTGTAGCCAGATATTATAAAAATCGTATTTTGCTAGGAGATTTCTTATGATAGATGTTGATATTATGCAGGACGCATCAGAGATTGTACATTATGACATTATGGGAACCCCGATTTATATTCGAAAAGGGCTTTTATCGTTATACCCTGATATGCGCGCTCTTTGCCATTGGCATGCGGATATTGAATTGATTTATATTCTAAAAGGGGAAATGAATTATGATATTAATGGAAAAACGGTCCTTTTAAAGGAAAATGACAGCATTTTAATTAACGCAAGACAAATGCATTACGGATATTCCAATCAGGGAAAAGATTGCCGGTTTATCTGTATTCTGTTTCATCCGGATGTGTTGAATTGCAATCAAAGAATGTATCAGGAATATGTTCTTCCTATCATTGAGAATTCTTCCATCGAATACTTATATTATGAAAATGACAATACTATGGGGGATTTCTTAAAGAAAATCTACCGCGTAAAATTCAAAAAACAGATTGCTTATGAATATGAGGCAATTGGTTTGTTTTATGCCTTATGGCAAAAATGCGTGGAAAGTTGTAGAAATTCCTTGAACGAGAAGGCAGATAATGGCAATTCCGATATAACCTTGCAAAAGAAAATGGTTTCCTATATCTATCAGCATTATGCAGAAGCGTTATCCTTAGAGGATATTGCTTCTGCCGGGAATATCAGCCGCAGTAAGTGTTGTATTATTTTCAAAAAATATTTACAGCAATCTCCAGTTGATTTCCTGAATGCTTATAGACTGGAAGTCAGCCGCCATCTTCTAAAAGGTACTTCCTATCCTATTACACAGATAGCAACTTCTTGTGGTTTTAATCATTTGAGCTATTTTTCCAAAATGTTTATGGATAAATATGGGTGTACGCCGAGTGAGTATCGAAAGTCGTAAGCCATTTATTCTGAATCGGGAGCATCCACAAGCTTTTTTCTTAGAAATGCTATAATAAACGGAATACTAATAAGTCCCGTAGCCATATCTGCAAAAGGCTGCGATATTTGAATTCCGGTAATTCCCCAAAGCTGTGTTGTGATGAGCAATGTCGGAATAAAGGTCAATCCAGAGCGAAGTAATGATAAGAAAGAGGATAATCCTGCTTTCCTTGTACTTTGATAAAGCATGTTAATGGGAACAGAAAGTGCCAAAAATACGACACCAAAGCAGGAACATCGTAATGCAAATGTTCCTATTTCCACGACAGCTTCGCTCTTTTGGAACATGTATACAATCTGTTCGGCAAAGATATAGCCAGGTAATGCAAGACAGCTGATGAGACAAAAGCCAATCAGCATCGTAACGAGCAGTCCTTTCTTCACACGTGAATATTTTTTTGCCTGATAATTGAAAGCCGCAACTGGCTGAAAACCTTGTCCGATGCCTAAACCTACGCACATAACAAATGCAGTGAATCGATTCACAACACTCATTGCCGCGATTGCTGCGTCACCATAAGGTCTTGTCAGGTTGTTTAACAGACCATTGGAAATCGAGCTTAACCCCTGTCTGAGTAGAGCCGGAAAGCCTACCTTACATATGGTTAAATATGTTTTTACACTTCTGCTGACAGCTTGTATTTTAATCTCGCTTTGTGCCATTTTCTTATAAAAATGTAACAATATCAAAAAACTGATAAACTGCGATGCTGCGGTTGCAATTCCTGCCCCAAGTACGCCAAGGGGAATGACTTTGATTAAGAGAAAATCGCCTAAAATATTAATGATGCCACCTGTTACAAGTCCAATCATGGCATAAAAAGCTTTTCCTTCATAGCGAAGATTGTTATTTAATACAAAGGAACAGACAACAACCGGGCACATAATCAAAACACAGAAACCATACTGCTTCGCATAGGGTAATATCGTTTCTGTACTTCCAAGCAATCGCATAAAAGGAGTCAGAAAAAGAAGTCCCACAATCATTAGAATAGTACCTAAAATTGCCCCGGTAAAAAAGCTGGTAGACACGTATTCCGATGCTTCCTCTGTATTCTTATCAGCAAGTGCTTTCGAAACCATTGACCCGGAGCCTTGTCCTAGCATAAATGCTATCGCCTGAATAATTGCCTGTAGCGTAAAAAGGATTCCTGTCGCCGCCTGCTGGCTTTCTCCCAAAGTTCCTACAAAATAAGTATCTACCATATTATAAATATTTGTCACTAACATGGAAATCGTAGTCGGAATGCCTAACGAAACGATTAATTTGGCTAACGGTGTTTTGGTCATTTTATCATAATGTGCTTGCGCTTCTGTCATAATGTAAGCCTTCTTTCTGTATTTACTATCCGCTTGTTATCATACTATTTATATCTGGAAACGTCAAAGAAAAAAACTCTTTTGAAAAAGGTAATACATTACTTGTGATGTGTAATATATTACCTTTTTGAGCTTTTGTTAATATTAATTTACCGAATGACTCTTACTTCAAATGCCGTTGTTTGTGGTGGTATGCTTGCTGTCATAAATGACGCATGACGTACTCTGACACGCAGACCTGGAACCAGATTAGAGAATTCCATTGGTCTTCCAAAACTGTTTAGTATAATGGCATTTTCAGGAACATTAAACTGTATAACAGACGTATTTCTTCCGTCACTTATCGTTATAAAACTCCTGTTTCTTCTGTTTATATCCGTAATTCTGCCTTCTGTTACGTTTTCCTGTCGCGGTCTGCTCACTACTCGAATCATATATGCAGTCGCTTGTGGTGGAATACTTCTTGTCATTGCTGCGGAAAAGGTGGCATCTACGGTCATACCAACTCTTAAATCTCTGGCAGAGATTCGCCTGCCGGATTCATCTGTTATAATTGTATTATTTCCGACTACCAGTCGTACTCTTTGGTCTCTTCGGTTGCAGTTTACACATTCTGTATATGAAATCGTTACAAAGGTATTATTTCGATCCGAATCAATTTCCTCTATAAGACCTCCTGTAATATGAAGCATTGCATTTCTTGAAAAATTACTATCCATAAAATATCCTTATATGCTCTTTTCCTATATTATATTCCGATCATAAAAGATGGTTCCTGTCCATTTAGGACAGCGAAACTATTCAAGATTACATTCTTAAGATTAAGGTATCTGTTCAGAACCCCGTTAGTTGAAAATGATATCCGGATTTCCGTTTAGTGC
>CAYUKO010000133.1:0-10401 GCA_964445375.1 uncultured Roseburia sp. | reverse complement strand
AAGCCTCATTTATTCAGGCTCTATTTGGAAATATTTGCTGGGAAAGTTGAGTAATATATTAATCACGATAATTCCAAGCAGAATTCCAATACCTGATTCTATTGCCATATTCGTTCAAACCTCTCTAGTGATAATTCCTAATAAATGCCGCATTGACTTCCTTATAAAGACTTCGACTCACCGGAAGTCTTTTCTTATTATCTAATATGATTTCGTTTTTGATAATAGCTGAAATATGCCAAAGATTCACCAGATAAGAACGATGGCACCGTATCATCTCTTTCTTTCCTTCCAACTGCTTTTCTACTGCACTAATACTATGTCTCAATATATGCTCTTCATCCTGCGTATACAACGTGCTTTGATGCGCACTTGCCTCAATATACCAGATGTTGGATATCGGAAGAGACAATTGCCCCTCCTCTGTCTGAAACAGAATCTTCTCTTCTTTCTTCTTTCGTTCTCTTTGTTGCAATCTGTCTAATACGGCAAAAAGCTTTTCTTTCTGAACGGGTTTTAATAAATAATGCAGCGCTGATACCTCATAACCCTGCGCCATATAACTATCATAGCCTGTAATAAAGAGAATCGGAAGATCTTCGTCCTGCCTGCGTAGTTTGCCTGCAAGCTCCATACCATTTATCTTCCCCATTTCGATATCAAGAATCAACAAATCATATGCCTTATCCTCTTCCCAGGAAAAGAGAAAGCTTTCTCCACTAAGAAAAAGACTGGTTTCTATTAAGATGCTCCTTTCTTTTCCCCATTCCGACAAGTATTTCTCCAACAGCTCAAGCTGTACTTGTTCATCATCACATATTGCAACTCTCATATATGACTCCATCGCTTCTATCCTAATTCCTAATATCCTAATTTATAAGAACAATTGACGTACAATCTGTACAATATGAAAAACAATAAATAATAACATACCCACATTGAAGGTAACTGTTATAAAACGTTTTCCCTTTGGAAGCTCTTCCTCTGTGTGGTTTACATAAAATTTCTTTCTCTTTAAGATCAGAAGAATGATTCCTGCAAAAGCAATTACCAACAAGCACAAAACATATCCGTAATAAAGTGCTGCTCCTGAGAGATTCTCCATGACAAGCTGCACCATTTCTTCCTGTGTTGCTGCATTTACTATCTCAAGCATTCCACTCTTTTCTAATACGAGTATGCTAAGCATGGATGACATAAAATTATTTAACATATGTAATAAAATTGTATGGATGACATTTCTGGTTCTTGTATAGATAAATCCATAAAAACATCCCATGACAAAGGTAAACATAAACTGATTTAAATTACCATGAAACAGACCAAACATGGTACCTGACAATACAATGGCAAGAACTTCACCATATTTTGCTGCACGATCAATCAAAAGCTTACGGAATATGTATTCTTCCATGATCGGTGCTGCGATTACCATAACAACAAACGTTAAAGCCGGACTCATTCCTGTAGTCATATCTAAAACGGTATTTTGCACCGCACTTTGCTTCAAGGTGCCAATGATTGTAGTTGTTATATTACTGATGATTCCCATGATATATACAAGAGAATAGCTCATGAAAAATGCCACTAACCACTGTCCAACTGTCATTTTCTTCTTTTCCGACATCGCTTGGTCCACTGGTATTCTTCGAATCAATGCAATCATAATTGGATAACCAATCAAATACATCGGAAGCATCGACACAATGACAGACATGTCATAATTCTCCATAAGCTGTGGTGCAACTGCCTGCACAATCATAATCACCAATATTTGTGCTGCATAAACACAAATTGTTCCCAAAAAATACATAAGTCCTAATTTTGAAAAATACTTCTTTTCCATACTCTCTTCTTACTCTCCCTTTTATTTTATAACCTAAATCTTATTCTTTCCTATTCTTACTCCTAAAAATAATGGATAACGCACTCATAAAAGAAACAATTAATGCTATTATTACAGGTATATTCATTCTTTCTTCTTCCTCTCTATTTCATGATAGATGCGGCAATACATCCGCCCAAATAACCTACGATAAATCCAACGATTGCAAGCACAAGAAACATCCAACCTCTATTTAAGAACTTTTGAGTCCATCCCATACTCTCGTTATAGTTTGAATTTAACAATGTTGCTTCCCCATCATCACTTTCATTACAAACTTTCTTATATACCAATGTTTCTGAATCAACAACACAAACCAGTTCTAATCCATGGCTTTGTGCTTCTGCAATACTCATCTCATACCACTGAAGGCTTTGGATATTCCAATCCTTCTTCTCGTCATGATATTTCTTACCCTGCGCTTTTAATCTCTTTTTCAACGCCTGCTTAGTATCAATTTCGTAATGAATCTCTTCCTTGGTTTCTTCAAAGAGATAAGTTCCGTTATGGTAATCTGTAAGCACGAAACCATTTGCATTCTTATCCTTAAGATAATCCAGCAATTTTCCTATCTTATGGAATCTCTTCTTCTCTCCATAACGCTTTCTGCGCTCCCATTCTTCTCTACTTAGACAAAGCTCTTCATATGTTTTCTGTCCTATCAGAAGTATTGATAACGCATATCCACTATCAATGACTGTAAATATAACATATATCCACGCGATACGTCGAAATATTTCCTGTAACATTCCTCCTGCCACAAACATGATCACAAATATGGATGCAAAAACAATCGCCGAGATAAACTGTGATATAAGCTGTAATCTAAGCGTATCATGGCAAAAGTATTTTCTAAACTTCTCTGCACGTTCTCTTCTTAACTCACTTTCATCATAAAACTCATCACTCTCATCGCCCGCTTTATCCTTCACAAAATAATAAATCATACTCTCGTCATGTGTTACGATATCCCAGCCTGCCTGCTTAGCAATATCTAATGCTGTCTTTCTCTCCATCAGCATCTGCTTGGTTGGTTTCTTCAACACCGCAAATCGGTCAATTTCATACACCTTCTCGGTTGGCTCTATCTTTTCAAAATGATATAACATGCCAAAGGTAATATCTTTTAACAACCAGCCATTTCTTGCCATTTCCTCAAGCCAGTCTCGTTCCTTTAAAAAGCTTATAAAAAACTTCCATTTTTTCATAATGTTTATTCTCCAATCAATTCTCTCTCAATATCTTCTCGCCATTTTCACATTGCTGTCTTAATCTATCCTGTTCCATAAGGAGTAATGTCTTACCATCTTCGGTGATCTGATACGTTTTCTTGCCATCCTCTTCACTGACAACGCTAATCATCTTGTCTTCCACCAATCGGCCCAGCATGGTATATAAGGTTCCTGTTCCCATTTTGACTCTCTCATTGGTCAATTCTCTTACAAACTTCATAATCCCATAACCATGATTCGGTTGCAGAAGGGCTAAAAGCGTATAAAATATCGTCTCTGTCATGGGACAGTATTTTTTTTGCAACTTTTCTTCCATAGCTTCCCTCCATTCCTGCTATTCCTGCTATTCCTGCTATTCCTGCTATTCCTGCTATTCCTTTACTATTCACGCTCGACATGTCGATATGAAACATGTCGAGTCTCGATATGTCTTATATAGATATACTATTTCCTTTTTTATAAATTGTCAAGACAATTTTTTATTATTTATCAGATTGGATACAAAAAATCCAATATGCACTTTATCATAAGTAACATATTGGATTCTTTCTATTTCTCTATATTCTATTTCGCATTAGCAGGCTCAATATTGATTGCCTTACCCTTAATCTTTACATTCTTCATTGCCTTTAAGACTGCTCTTGCATGTTCCTTTGGAACTTCAACAAAGGTATATTTGTCATAAAGATCGATAGCACCGACAAGCTTACCCGGAATATTGGCTTCTCCGGCAATGGCACCTAAGATATCCTTTGCCTTAACCTTCTGGGATTT
Organism: uncultured Roseburia sp.; assembly: GCA_964445375.1. Lineage (GTDB taxonomy): Bacteria > Bacillota > Clostridia > Lachnospirales > Lachnospiraceae > COE1. Next base: position 6,510 of record CAYUKO010000133.1, on the reverse strand, counting down.
ACCGATATTGATGAACAGACGAGCCATTCCTTCTTCTTCGGCACCCGTATTGTCAAAGTCAAGCTCTCCGCTCTTCGCTTCTTCTTCATTTGCTTCGTTCTGACCAAGATACATCTTTAAGAAAGCGGCAGCGATATCCATGGCAGTATAATCTGCCTCATTAATCTGCTCTTCTATCATGTTAATCATTCTTGTTAAATCTTCTTCTTCGATGATAGTCGCAACCTTATCCATAATCTTTTCCGTCTTTACCTGATTGACATCATTCAAGGACGGAACTGGCATAGCAAGAATCTTGGTTTTGCAATATCTCATGATATCCTTAAGCTTATATACTTCTTTTCCTTTTACGAAGGTAAAGGAACGTCCGGTTCTGCCTGCACGGCCTGTTCTACCGATACGATGCACATAATACTCATCATCCTGTGGAATGTCATAATTGAATACGGCTTCCACATCATCTACATCAATTCCACGTGCGGCAACATCTGTTGCAATCAGGATATCTGTTTTGCCTTTACGGAAGCTCTTCATAACACGATCTCTCTGAGCCTGACTCATATCACCATGCAAACCTTCCGCAAAATATCCTCTGCCTTTCAAAACTTCTGTCAAATCATCAACCATTTTCTTGGTATTACAAAATACGAGAGAAAGCTTTGGCTCATAGAAATCAAGCAGTCTTGTCAAAACCTCTACTTTATCCTTACGTTTTACATCCAGATAATACTGTTCAATCTTTGGAACGGTAAGTTCTTTCTTTACTACCTTAATCAACTTGGCATCCGGCTTCTGATAATTCTTGGTAATATCCATGATAGCCTTTGGCATTGTTGCGGAAAAGAGAATCGTCTGTCTTTCTTCTGTTGCCATATACTCAAGAACGGTTTCGATATCCTCACGAAATCCCATATTTAACATCTCGTCTGCTTCATCAAGTACAATGGTGTTCACATGGTCGCAACGAATGGTCTTACGGCGAAGATGATCCATAATACGCCCCGGTGTTCCAATAATAATCTGTGTACCCTTCAAAGCACGAATCTGCTTACTGATATCCTGTCCTCCATAAATCGGAAGAACCTTGACACCATGCATATATTTTGCAAGCTTTCTGATTTCTTCTGCTGCCTGTACCGCAAGCTCTCTGGTCGGACACAGAATCAATGCCTGCGGATGTTTTACATCCTTATTACGATTTACCTTCTCAAGCACTGGAATTCCAAAAGCGGCCGTCTTACCAGTTCCCGTCTGAGCCTGGCCAATCACATCATAGCCTTCCATCGCTACCGGAATTGCCTGTGTCTGAATCGGAGAAGCCTCCTCAAAACCCATTTCCTTAATTCCTCTAAGGATTTCCGGGCATAAATTTAATTCATCAAATCTAACTGTTTCCATTTATTTCCTTTCTTTTCCGCTATAGAAACATTGCACCATGCTCCTTTGCACGGAAAAAGCGCATGCCTTATTGCAAGCATGCGCTCTTCAATACAGTGGTTTATATTATATTTTATTCAACTTTTAAAGTCAATATGACAACTATATATTTTTAAGCAGGCTCTCTCTGCGCTTCATAAGCCCTTTATTCTTATGCTTCAGCACAATTGCTGACTGTGGTAAAAGTGAGACTTCAAGCTTTCCATTTACAATCGGTACCTGTACTATCTCCGTATTAAAACCTTCATTTGTCGTCACCATGAGACGGCTCATTTTCGTATTAGCAGGAACTCCGGCTCTCCATACATTTACAGTAACATCTCTAATACAATCTGAGCTATTTACAATAACGACTGTCTGCTCCTCTTCTGTAAATCTTCCATATCCAATGACAAATGGCTGTGCATAAAGCTTAATCAAAGAACCATTGATTAACTCCTGATTTTGCTTATGAATACGAATCATTTCTTTATGGAAGGCAATCATTTCCTGATCTTCCTGTCCCCAAGGATAGGTTCGTCTGTTATCCGGATCGGTAAATCCGCAGACTCCGGCTTCATCACCATAATATACGGTCGGCGCTCCCGGCCATGTCATTTGCATTGCAACAGCAATACGCATAATTGCCTTACTGATACCAAACTGGGCTGCGCTTGATTCCTTTTCTCCCAGTCTTCCAACCATACGATTGGTTCGTGTGAGGAATCGGGAATGGTCATGATTGGATAACTCATTCATTGCCACCATAGCAGATGAATTGGAGAAGTTAAGCCCTGCGCTCTGCATAGAGCTCCAGAATACATCCGCATTTCCAAGCCATTCCTCTTTATATTCATCCGAATGCTTCTCCATACCTGTTAAAAACCATGTAATCGGCTCCATAAAGGCATCATAATTCATAACACTGTCCCATTCCTTGCCCTTGAGCCATTCTTTGGCAGGACCATAATGCTCTGCTAAAATCAATGCCTGTGGATTTGCATTCTTTACCGATATTCTAAAGTCTTCCCAGAACTTATGATTTACTTCATCACTATGACCTAAGTCAGCAGCTACGTCCAATCTCCAACCGTCTGCACAATAAGGTTTCGATACCCACTTAGCACCAACAGAGAGAATATATTCATAAAGCTTTGAAGATCCCTCATAGTTCAACTTTGGTAACGTTTCATAGCCCCACCATTTCTCATAGGAATCTTTATCATTTTCATCGGTATATTGAAAATAATCCTTATAAGGGCTTTCCTTATCCTGATAAGCCCCCTTCTCATAAGAAGTATCCGAACTTTCATAGACCTCTTCCTTATCGAGAAAACGATGGAAAGAACCACAATGATTGAATACACCATCCAGAATAACCTTCATTCCTCTTTTATGCGCTTCTTCAATCAACCTAACTAACATTCTGTCGCTTGCTTCCAGATTCTCTTTATCTGTTGTGCGCTTACTATAACGATTCTCTTCTGAATCATGGACAATCTTACCAAAATGAGGATCTACATGATCGTAATCCTGAGTATCATACTTATGATTGGAAGGCGAAACGAAAACCGGATTTAAATAGATAACATCAATTCCAAGGCTCTCGAGATAATCAAGCTTATCCATAACACCCTGCAAATCGCCTCCGCAAAAACGTTTCGTATCATCCGCCTTTGGAGGTTCATTCCAATCCTCCACACGCTCTACCGGCCCTCCAAGATAAGAATATTCTCCACTTACTACATCATTGGAAGGATCTCCATTACAGAAGCGGTCGACATATATCTGATACATTACCGCTCCCTTTGCCCAGTCCGGTGTAGAAAATCCCGGAATTAACAAAAAGTCATTTGCTACATTCTCTTCCTTGCTTACTCCTAGACGGTTATAATAGCAGCTTCTTCTGCCTGACTGTATTTCAAAATGATAATATAATGCCTCTTCTGTCATCCGGACATGATAACTGTAATAATCAAAAAGGTCATCCCATGCTTCCTTTTTCATCATCACCTTTTGTCCATTGTAACAAATCATTACTTTATCTACGTTGTTTCTTCCTGTACGAAAACTTACCTTTACTTTCTCTCGAGGCTTTGGCTCACAGGGTTCAAGGAAATTCTCTGTCATATCTGTAAATAGTGCATTCTTGTGAAAAACCATAGATATCCTCCATTTCTGTCCTCTCAATAAAAGACTCTTCTAAAAATATATAGTAAAAAAGACAGCTGTTAATGGCTGTCTCTTTTAGAGAAGGTATTTCTTTCTTATGGGGTATAGCAAAAAACTATATAATATATTGGGGGGGTTACATGTTGTATTATAGCAATTCATGCCTTTTTCGTCTATCCGAACATCTTACAAAATTTACAAAATATCTACTGTTTTTTTATAAAATTTTACCAAAACACTTTTGTACAAAATGCATAAGAACAGGCTAGTACACATTTATGCACCCTAAAATGAGCAAAGAGACAGATTAACAATCTGCCTCTTTCCTATATCTATTATGCTTCAAATAATGCCTCAAATTCCTGACGATTAATCTTTTCCTTCTCTAATAAGAGTTCTGCACAGGAATGTAACACATTCTCATGCTGAAGAATCATTTCCTTCGCCTTAGCATAACACTCATCAATGATACGCTTTACTTCGATATCAATTTCACCTGCAACTGCCTCAGAATGGCTTCTTGTATGAGCTAAATCTCTACCAATAAAGACCTCATTATCATTTTCATCATAATTGATTACACCAATATTTTCTGACATACCAAACTTTGTAACCATGGCTCTTGCTACCTTGGTTGCTTTCTTAATATCACTGGAAGCACCTGTGGTAATATCGTCAAAGATAATCTCTTCTGCAATACGTCCACCTAAGGATACCATGATGTCCTGAAGCATCTTGCCCTTGGTATTGAACATGTCATCTCTTTCCGGAAGCGGCATGGTATAACCTGCTGCTCCAAGTCCAGTCGGAATAATGGAAACCGTATAAACAGGTCCAACATCCGGCAATACATGGAAGAGAATTGCATGACCTGCCTCATGATAAGCAGTAATCTTTTTCTCTTTTTCAGAGATAATACGGCTCTTCTTCTCTGCACCAATTCCTACTTTAATAAATGCTTTCTTAATATCATCCTGAACGATAAACCCTCTGTTATCCTTAGCTGCCTGAATAGCTGATTCATTCAGAAGATTTTCCAAATCAGCACCGGTAAATCCAGCCGTTGTCTGGGCTATCTGCTTTAAGTCTACGTCATCGGCAAGTGGCTTATTCTTTGCATGAACATTAAGAATCTCTTCTCTGCCACCAACATCCGGTGTCTGTACGCTAATCTTTCTGTCAAAACGTCCTGGTCTTAAAATAGCCGGATCCAGAATATCTACTCGGTTGGTTGCTGCCATAACGATGATACCCTCATTGGTTCCAAAGCCATCCATTTCTACCAGAAGCTGATTGAGTGTCTGTTCTCTTTCATCATGGCCACCGCCCATACCGGTACCACGTCTTCTTGCTACTGCATCGATTTCATCGATAAAGACAATACAAGGTGAGTTCTTCTTGGCATCTGCGAACAGATCACGTACACGGGAAGCACCCACACCAACAAACATTTCTACGAAATCAGAACCTGAAATAGAAAAGAAAGGAACCTTTGCTTCTCCGGCAATCGCTTTCGCAAGCATTGTCTTACCGGTACCAGGAGCACCTTCTAATAAAACACCCTTTGGAATTCTTGCTCCGACCTTGGTGTATTTACCAGGATCTTTTAAGAAATCAACGATTTCTTCCAGATCTTCCTTCTCTTCCTGAAGTCCTGCCACATCTTTTAAGGTAATCTCTCCTCCGGTTGACAGCCTTGCACGGCTTTTACCGAAGTTCATCATTTTACCACCGCCACTGTTATTGGCATTCTGGGCATTCATCATCACGAACATGAATACACCAAAGATAACAATTAACAGAACCGGAAGCATATCTGACAGGAACCAGTTCTCCTGCGGCACATCATCCACAACCGGATCGATATTATATCCTGCAAGCAGCTCCTGAATCTCTACAACATCTGATACATACAAGGTTTTTACATATCCACCCTTTAAATATACATCAATGGAACCTGTTGGCACCTGTGTATTTGGATGAATCTCTACATTAATAACTTCGCCTTCCTCAAGCTGAGCTATGAATTCTCCCTTTGTATAAGAATCCTCCTTCTCCTGAATCGTACTAACCCATACGGTCACAAGAAGAAGTATCAAAATAACAATAAAGTATATGTTTATTCCTTTTGCACTTTTTCCCACTTTATGTCTCCTTCTTCAGCAAAAATTATTTAATCAAACTCAACAACTCCAATATATGGCAGATTGCGGTATTTCTGGTCGTAATCCAGACCATATCCAACCACAAACTCATCCGGTATATTGAACCCTGTATAATTTATCTTTACATCTACAACACGTCTCTCCGGCTTATCCAAAAGCGTGCAAAGAGCAAGGCTCTTTGGTCCTCTCTGTCCTAACAGCTCAAGAAGATAGCTAAGTGTTCTTCCAGAATCAACAATATCTTCAACAACGATAACATCCTTGTCTTTGAGTGATTCATCCAGATCCTTTACAATCTTCACCACGCCGCTTGACTTTGTGTCTCCACCATAGCTTGATACAGACATAAAATCCATGGATACCGGAATGCTAATTCTTTTTGCAAGCTCACACATAAAAAAGGCTCCGCCTTTTAATACGCAAACTAAATGAACTTGTCTGCCAGCATAATCCTTACTAATCTGCTCACCAATTTCAGAGATTCGTTTATTTACTTCTTCCTCTGGCAACAAGACTCTAACTCTTTCAGCCATTTTAAGTCCTCCTTATGTATTCTATTTCTATCACATTTTCTGTTGCTTCACTGACTTTATAGAAGCTGCTGATACGATCTCCCAAAATCCACATTACATGACTTCCATCCGTCATCAGCCAAATACTGTCTCTTTCCTCTCTTGGCACCTTCTGGTCTATAAAATATGCCTTGAGTGTCTTCTTTTGATAAAAAGAATTAATAGTAAGAAAATCTCCTTTTTTT
>CAYUKO010000132.1:0-10483 GCA_964445375.1 uncultured Roseburia sp. | reverse complement strand
GCCCTCCGGGATATACAAATCCTCTTCTCTGCCCTCAATCTCGACAAAGCCAAAGCCCTTCGGATGACTGATAAAGGTTCCCACCAGGTTCTCCTCCGAACGCTTTGCACGTATAAATTTACCCTTCTTGGTAAGCGAAACCTTTCCTTCCGCAAGAAGCTCATTCATAATCCGGTTCAGCTCGTCTCTATCTTCCTTAGCAACCTGAAGCATAACGGCAAGCTCTTTCTCCTTCATCGGAACATAGAACTCCTGCTCCATTAGCTCTAATATAATCTTTTTTCTCTTGTCACTTGATTTCTTTTCCATTCGCACCTCCCCCTTTCCATTATATGATGTGTCAGTTTAAATAAGAACGTGCAACAGCGCGAATAAGCAGCGTCATCTCTTCCGGCACACTGTATTTTTACGCGAATAAGCACCTCGCGAACTTCGTTCGCTCGGTCGCGTTGCGCGTCATAGTAATACAGTGAAAAATGTATGCAAGCATCCATTTTCGTTGTATTACCATGACTTTGCTTATTCGCGCAAAAAAACACTCTTTTGCAAGAGTGTTTTGAATGTTAGAAATTAAGATTTAATACCAATGAAAGTACGATAAAAGCAATACCAAGTATTGTTGTAAGCTTCTGAAGCGTACCTTCCATAGAACGTCCTTTATTCTTTCCCCAGTAGGTCTCTGCTGCTCCACTGATTGCTCCAAGTCCTGCAGACTTACCTTCCTGCATCAAAACAAGTACTGTAAATACAACTGATATTATTATTAACAAAATAGTAAGAACTATTCTTAAAACTGCCATTTCTACACCTCCTAATGCCAAGTAAATGACCTGTCACAAATCAGAGTTTAACATAATCTAATTTCTTTTTCAATATAATTTGTATATTTTTTGAGTTTTTCAGCCTATTTTACAAAGCTTTTTATTCATACTGCTTGCCTGTAATGGCAAAAATAACCTTTTCTGCAATATTCACTGCATGATCACCGATTCTCTCAAAATATTTTGCAATCATAAGCAGATCCGTGGCCTGTTCCCCATACGCTGAGTTCTCATGAATCAGGCGAATCAATTCCTTCTTTACCGTAATGAACAAATCATCAACGATGTCATCCGACTTAATCACCTCTCCAGCAAGTACAATATCTCCTCTTACAAAGGCTTCGATGCTGTTGATTACCATAACCGTTGTCTCTTTTGCCATCTGTGAGAGATGTTCCAGCTTCTTAATATATTCCTCACCTGCCAGGTGAATGGAGATTTCCGCAATATCGCCTGCCTGATCGCCAATTCGCTTCATATCAGTAATCATCTTCATGGCAGAAGATATCATTCTTAAATCACTTGCCACAGGCTGCTGAGATAACAGAATCTGAAAACACATATTCTGCAATTCCTTTTCTTTTCGCTCTATTTCGTCTGCAAAGAGAATTGTCTTTTTTGCCTTTTCCACGTCCTGCTTTACCAAAGCAGAGATTGCCATTTCAATTGCCTGCTCCATCATGCTTCCCATATGTATCATTTCTTCATTTAAAGTTGCAAGCTGTTTATCAAATTTTGTACGCATTTTTACCTCGTCCCTTTCACATTAACCAAATCTTCCAGTAATATAATCTTCTGTCTTTTTATTCTTAGGATTTGAGAAGATATTCTCTGTCTTGTCGAATTCAACCAACTCTCCCACTAAGAAAAATGCCGTTTCATCAGACACACGTGTTGCCTGCTGCATATTATGGGTTACCACAACAACCGTGTACTTCTTCTTCAGTTCTTCCATTAGCTCTTCTACCTTCAGCGTAGAAATCGGGTCTAACGCTGATGTAGGCTCGTCCATGAGCAATACGTCAGGCTGTACTGCCAATGCTCTTGCAATACACAATCTCTGCTGCTGTCCACCGGAAAGCCCCAATGCAGACTTCTTTAACCGATCCTTTACCTCATCAAAGATTGCGGCTCCGCGAAGGCTTTCTTCTACAATTTCATCAAGCTTTTCCTTGCTCTTGATTCCATGGATTCTTGGTCCATACGCAATGTTATCATAGATGCTCATAGGAAATGGATTGGGTTGCTGAAATACCATACCAATCTTCTTACGAAGAAGCGTTGTATCTACATTCTCATCATAGATATTTTCATTATCCAGTGTAATTTCACCAGTTATCCTTACGTTGTCAATCAAATCGTTCATACGATTAAGGCTCTTTAAAAAAGTAGACTTACCACAGCCGGATGGTCCAATCAATGCAGTAACCTTATTCTTTTTAATATCCATATTGATATTCTTTAGTGCATGATTGTCACCATAATACAGATTTACGTTTTTTGCACTTATTTTAATGTTTTCATTCATATATAAAATCCCTTTCTTTTGCGGAATGGATGCTAATCTTCTATTATTTCCTGCTGTTTACATCCAGCTTGCTTGCAAATACCTTAGTCAGGAAGTTAATTATCAATACAATGACAAGCAATACAACAGCAATTCCAAATGCAATGTCATACTGTCCCTTAGACATGGACAGATAGAGCTGGATGGTCAAGGTTCCCCCTGATTCCAGAATCTTTGTCAGATATCCCTGTGTCGTTCTTGGCAGCAGATAGCCGCTTCCCGCAGTGAAAAGTAATGCTGCGGATTCTCCAACAATACGACCAATTGCAAGGATGATACCCGTTACAATTCCCGGCAAGGCGGAAGGAAGAAGAATGGTTCGAATCATATACCATTTTGTTGCTCCCATACCTAAGGCACCGCTTCTGTAGCTGTCTGGTACTGTTTTTAAGGCTTCCTGTGTATTTCTTGTAATCAAGGGCAGTACCATAATCGCAAGCGTCAAAGAACCTGTTAACAAGGAATAGCCAAATCCAAGCGTATTTCCAAAGAATACCATACCAAACAAACCAAAAATAATAGAAGGAATGCCGGATAAAGTTTCTGTTGTAAACTGTATGATCCTTACAAATTTGCCCGGCTTTGCATATTCATTCAGATAAATGGCAGACCCGATTCCTATTGGTGCTGCAATCAATAAGGTAAGAATTACAACATAAATAGTATTCAGGATGTTACCCGCAATTCCGGTTGTTCCCTTTAATACGCTTGTTACAGATGTAAGGAATGACCAGTTTACTACCTTAAGTCCTCTCACAAATACATAACCAATGATTCCTATTAATAAAGCAACAGCAAGACCTGCTGACAGATAGATCAACACATACATGATATCATCTGAAATTCTGGTACCTTTTTTCTGTATGCTGTTCTTTTCTATATTTTCCTCTCTGCTCATGCCTTGCAGTACAATTACTCTCTCCATGTTCCTAGCCCTACCTTTCTGCTTCTTTACCACTCAATATCTTTGAAAAAGCAGTATTTACCAGCATGATAAATGCAAACAGAATCAGTCCTATGGTAAACAATACTTCTCTATGCTGGTCGGATGCGTATCCCATTTCCGCTACGATAGCCGTTGTCAGGAAACGAACCGAGTTAAATGGCAACGGCAGATTCACGGAGCTTCCGGATACCAGCGTAATTGCCATTGCCTCTCCAATCGCACGACCTACGCCAAGTACAATAGCTGAAATAATACCAGACTTTGCCACTGGCAATACTACCTTGAAAATCGTCTGTATCTTAGAAGCACCAAGTGCCAGAGAAGCGCTTCTCATTTCCCGTGGAACTGCTCTGATTGCAGATTCGCTGATATTAATCACTGTCGGTAAGATCATAATTGCCAGGACAATAATCGCTGAAATCAGATTGGAACCACCTGTATACTGATGCGTTTCTGAGTTCTGAAAAACGACAAGTTCAAGCTTATACATAAGCGGATTCAGAATCATAATGCCAAGTAAACCATAAATAACAGATGGAATACCCGCAAGCAGCTCTACTGCCGGTTTTACAATGGCTGCAAGCTTTTTCGGTGCAACCTCTGCAATGAAGACCGCAGTCAATACACCAACCGGTACACCAATTACTACCGCACATGCCGTACCAACAATAGAGGTTAAAATGACATACCAAATTCCATATTTTCGTTCTGCTGCGGTAGGTGCCCATTCTGTTTCAAAAATAATTTCCTTTAAACCTACCTTGAATAAAGCAGGTGTTCCGTTCAAAATCATATACATTGTAATGGAAAATACTGCTAACACCGCAAAAAAGGCACATACCAGAAAGACTACTCTCATTACTTCTTCCAACAATGCCTTGGTTTTTTTATTCTCAATGATAGAAAACGAATTATTGATTTTCTTTTCCTGTTCGATTTTAATATCCATGTAACTCCTAACTGCGCCCACTTTCGTGGGCGCCCAATAAGTATGTCACTAAGCTTTTTGCATGCTTTTAAGTGACTAGTCTACTGTAATAAGACCTACTGTTGTAATAACTTCCTTACCTTCGTCTGATGCAAGATAGTTGAATAATTCCTGTACAAGTGTATCCTGTTCCGCAATTTCGCCCTTTGTTGCCATTACGAATGGTCTGCTTAAGAAGTAGTTGCCAGCCTTGATGTTATCTACGGTTGGTTCTACACCTTCTAATGCAAATGTCTTAACCGTGTCATCAAGAACATCTAAGGATACATATCCGATTGCGCCTGGTGTAGATGCCACCTTAGCCATAACGGCACCTGTCGAGTCTAACTCATTTGCATATGCACACTGATCTTCGATTTCAAGAAGTTCTTCAAATGCTCCTCTTGTACCGGAACCTGCTTCACGTCCTACTACTACGATTGCGGAATCTTCTCCACCAATTTCGCTCCAGTTTGTAATCTGTCCTGTATAGATTCCTGCAAGCTGTTCCTTGGTTAAATCAGCTACTGCATTTGCTGAATCTGTAATTACTGCAATACCATCAATTGCTACAATATTTTCTACTGCGCCACTTTCTTTTTCGCTATCCTTTAATGCTCTGGAAGAATTTCCAATATTTACGCTTCCTGCAAGCAATGATTCGACACCTGCAGAAGAACCTGTAAACTCAGCGGTTACGGTTACGTTAGGATACTTCTCCATAAAACTTTCTGCTACTGCATTTGCAAGCTTCTCCATAGAAGTACTTCCTGCCATAGTGATTGTTCCTGCAAGATCAGCTGTTGTCTCTTCTGTAGATGCTGTTTCGCTTGATGCTGCCTCTGTAGATGCAGGTGTTTCTGTTACTACCTCAGCTCCTGTTGTTTCTGTTGTTGTATTCTGTGTTGTTTCTTCTGTGCTTCCACAAGCTATAAGTCCTAATACCATTGCTGCTGTCATAGCGGTTGCCATGCTTCTTGTTAATGTTGTTCTTTTCATAATCTTCCTCCTCGAATTGTACCTCCGCCGGGTCAATCCATTATGATGTTATTTCGAATGCCTCTTCATTCGTTGATATCAGAATACCGTCGCTATGTAAAATGCAAAACCATTGTATTGTAAAATGTATGTAAAATTCTTTTTTCATGCACGAAAAAAGGTGCAAACACGATTGTTTACACCTTTTTTCGACATCTTAATGATTACTCTTTTAATCGGAACTTTCCAATCAGAGACTTTAGACTTTCCGCCTGTGCAGATAATTCCTGACTTGTTGCCGAGGTTTCTTCTGCTGCTGCCGAATTACTCTGTACAACACCGGAAATCTGTTCTATTCCCTGCTGAATCTGATCAAGCATATCTGCCTGTGTTTCAGATGCCTTGCTGGAACCTTCTGCTGCTTCTGCAAAACTCTTCATTCCTCCAAGAATTCCTTCCAAAGCAACTACTGTTTTCTCTGTTACTACATTACCATTCTCTATTTCTTCTAATGATTTCTCAATCAACGCTCTTGTATTGGCTGCTGACTGCGCACTATCGGCAGCAAGTTTTCCAATCTGATCTGCTACAACAGCAAATCCCCTTCCTGCTTCTCCTGCTCTTGCAGCCTCAATAGAAGCGTTCAATGATAAAAGATTTGTCTGATCTGCAATATCTTCAATCGCCGTAATGATATTTTCAATTTCCTTGGAAGTATCACTGATACGAGTCATTGCACTGGTTAATTCCTGTAAATCTTCCTGACTCTTTACTGCATCTTTTTCTACTTCACGAATCATATCACATGCATCACCTGCAGCCCTTGCACTATCTCTTGCAATCTTTGCCACGTCTTCTACGGTTGCTGTAAGCTCCTCTACGGCTCCTGCCTGTTCGGTTGCACCTTCTGCAAGCTCCTGAGCGCTTCCTGCTAACTGGTTAGAACCAACTGCTACCTGATCGGATGTTACTCTGATATCTTTAAGCGTTATATCAAGCTGTTCATTCATCTTTCTAATTGCCTGAAGCAAAGCCGCAAACTGTCCAATAAAGACATCATCTTTATTGGTATTTACAGCGAAATTACCATCTGCGATTTCTCCAAGAAGCTGTGCTGTTGCTGCTGCAATTCCATTTAAGACATTGCATGCCTCCTCAAAATTCTTAGCAAGTGCTCCAAACTCATCCTCTGACTCATAATCAAGCTGTATATCCAGCTGACCAGCCTTTAGTTTCTCCGCTGCAGCTTCTATTTCATCTACCGGTTTCAGAATCAGCTTTGTAAGAACTCTTTGAATTGTTTTCACAAACACAGTACAGATTACTGCTATTACAATCATCAAGAACAGACCGATGTAACTAAAAATGATAGACCCTGAAAACTGTTCACTCGCATCTGCTTTTGCAACATCGCCCATTTGAATCAAAATATTCTGCATTTCTTCGGTTGCTGCTTCATACTCACTATTATACAATGCGAGTGCAGCCTCAATGTCATTGACGGAAGCATACTCTGTCACTTCCATTCCCAATGACTGAACCTTCTGCATGGATGTACTTAATTTTGATGCCATTTCTTCATCGGTAAATGTCTGTACCAATAACTCGGTGTTAGAAACCATGTTCAACGCATAATTCTCAACCGAACTCAGATATTCTGCCGTCTTTGCTTCATCTGTTGTTGTCAAAGACCACAGAATTAATTTACTTGTCGTCTGCAAATCCTTTCGAATTTCCATCTGCAAGACATCATTTTGATAAGAGACATCATGAAAACTCTTCATTCTTGACGTACTCACAATAATAATAATCAATGATACAATAATCGCCAAGCCAAACAACATCATGACCCCATTAAAGGCTGCTTGTATTTTTTTACCAACCTTTAGGTCTTTAAAGTATTTCTCCATACACTACTTCCTCCTAATCACATATATCTAAATTATTATTTTAAAATAAATCACATCTAAATCCATATTACGCCTTGTATTCAATTAATTCAATATTTTATTTTTATAATTCTGAATTTTTATGCTTCGATGCAAAAAATACAAAAGAGCAAACATCAAATTATGTAAATAATCTGACTTTGCTCTTTCTTCTCTATTTATTCATATTACAGCTTATGAAATAGGTCCATATAACAAGATACTGTATCCAATTCCTCTTCAATTCTTAGAAGCTGGTTGTATTTTGCTACTCGATCACTTCGGCATGGTGCTCCTGTCTTAATCTGACCTGCATTGGTTGCCACAGCCAAATCAGCAATAAAGGTGTCTTCTGTTTCACCACTTCTGTGACTGATTACTGCCTTATAACCATTGTGCTGTGCCATTTCCACAGCCTCCATAGCTTCACTTACCGTTCCAATCTGATTTACCTTGACCAAAATAGCATTTGCTACCTTGAGCTTGATTCCTGCATCCAAACGCTTGGTATTCGTTACAAATAAATCATCACCTACAAGCTGTACTTTATCGCCAAGGCGTCTTGTCAACTCCTTCCAGCCGTCCCAGTCATCTTCTGCGAGACCATCTTCTATTGAAATAATAGGATATTTCTTAAGCAATTCCTCATAATATTCAATCATTTCTCCTGTATTTCTTATTACTGGCTTACCCTCTTCGCATTGACATACCCCTTCGCATGTACAGGCATCCTTATACTGCTTGCTGCGAAGCTCACTTTCTCCCTGAAAATGATATAAGCCATCCTCTTCATTATACAATTCGGAAGCTGCAACATCTAATGCAATTTTAATCTCTTCACCGGGGGCATAGCCTGCTGCCTTAATCGCATCCACAATCAAATCCAATACTGCAAATGCATCGGGAAGATCAGGTGCAAAACCACCTTCATCACCGACACCTGTTGACAAACCTTTTTGATGGCATATCTTTTTCAAATTGTGATAAATCTCTGCACAGATACGAAGTCCATCTGCAAAGCTGACTGCTTTTACCGGCATAATCATAAACTCCTGAAAGTCTACCGTATTCGTTGCATGCCTGCCACCATTTAAAATATTCATCATAGGAACAGGCAGACGGTTTGTCTTAACACCACCAAGATAACGATACAAAGGAATATTCAAAGCATTGGCTGCCGCCCTTGCTGCTGCCATAGAGACACTAAGCGTAGCATTAGCACCCAGATTTCCTTTATTATCCGTTCCATCCGTGTCAATCAACAGCTTATCTATCAGCTTTTGATTTAAAGCATCTTTTCCAAGCAGAACATCTCTGATCTTAGTATTTACATTATTGACCGCCCTTTTTGTTCCAAGCCCCATATAACGTACTTCCTGGTCTCTTAATTCCACTGCCTCGAACTTGCCTGTACTTGCGCCTGAAGGAACTGCCGCGCTTCCTTCATAAGTATTGTTTATAGTTACCACTGCCTCCACGGTTGGATTTCCTCTGGAATCCAGGATTTCTCTTGCATGAACATCTGTTATCAGATAATGCATAAAATTACCTCCACTTTCTTAAATAAGATATACATCCTATTTTATCCAAAGTAGAGGTAAGCTATTCCTACTTATAAAACATTCTGCCTTGCAACATAAGCCAGAAATTCTTCTTCACTGATTGGTTTGGAATAATAATAGCCCTGTAAATAGTCGCACCCAAGCTCTACAAGAGTATCCATCTGCTCCTCTGTTTCCACACCTTCCGCTACAATTTTTCTTCTTACATCATGAAACATTGATATCAGATTCTTTAACGTAATAAAGTTGTCCTTATCATGGAAAGCACTCCAGACAATACTCTTATCCAGCTTAATGATATCAACCGGATATTCCAACACTCTTACCAGATTAGAATATCCTGTTCCATAATCATCTAACGAAAAATGGAAACCTAATTTCTTAATTCCAGCCAACTGTTCTCTTAACCGTTCTTCATCAAAATTCGTAGCTGTTTCTGTAATTTCCAGATTAATCTGTTTCGGATCTACTTCATACTTATCAAGATAGTATTGTAGTTTCTCTATCAATTTCTTATCCATGCATTGCATCACGGATAAGTTCAATTCAATAAACTCAACCCCCATATCCTTCAGTCTGGTTTCTTTTACAAATCGGAATACGTTATCTATAACATATTCGCTAATTTCAATTATTTTTCCATTATTCTCCGCTATAGGAATAAACTCTTCCGGCGATACATATCCAAGTACTCTGTCATTTAAACGTATCAATGCTTCTGCTGATATGATTTTTTTCTTCTCCGTTGAATAGATTGGCTGATAGAACATCTTAAATTCTTTTTCTATCAAAGCTCTTTCAATCGCATCTTCTATGTTACGATATCTTTGTAACTGATCAATGCCAAGACTGTCACCATGCACGATTTCTAATGGCTTAGCACTTCGATATTTCATATCATCACACGCTGTAAAATATTTATAGAAATTATTTTTGGTAATCTTACCCTTTTCCATATTCATAACAGCTATAAAAAGATTCAGATGTATACTCACTCCACCCAATTCAAAGGTGGTATCTACTCGCTCATTGAGCTTTTCAAAAAAATCTTTTTCATGAAATCGATCTCTCTTATGAACGATAACAACATATCGTCCAACACCCAGATAATAAATGGACGGCAGCTTGGCTATTTCCCGCAGGCATATTGCCAAATCCACTATAATTCCAAGTAAAGCTGTTTCATGCCAATTATTCTTAATATATTCATAATTCTTAAGTTTTATCAGATATACTGCTTTATTGCCACGTTTGCCAATTTCTGTTTCTGCATATTGTTCAAACGCTTCACGATTCAGCAGGCCTGTCAGACTATCTTTGTAGAATTCCACCACTGTTGTTGTAAGGGTAAAAATAAAAACATTAACCACTAATGTATAGTAATAGAGTGTTTCATCACGAGTCACAAAATACTGTATGGATTGCACGATTGCTAATACAGCTACAATCACAGAAGCCTGTCCGAATATTTTCGGTAACAGCCGTCTCTTTGCAAACGCATAGAGAGTCGCCCCTAATCCATAAACTGCCCTTATCAGCACAACAATCCAAACACCAAGTCCTTCATAATAGACACCATCTTCGATATAAAATACGAAATGCGTCAATGGAGATAGTATAACCAGAAAAACTGTCATAATATTTGGAAGAAAGAATAGTACTCTCTTCCATCTGGCGTAACTGTTGAACTGATGAATCAGGCAAAGCATAAAAT
>CAYUKO010000131.1:0-10673 GCA_964445375.1 uncultured Roseburia sp. | reverse complement strand
CAAAGAAGCAATGTTTCACGTGAAACATTGCTTCTTTGCATCAAAATTACGTTAATCTATTATGTTTAATGTACGTTAACCAGGTTGTTACGGATAGCAAATACAGCAGCCTGTGTTCTATCTGTACATTCTATCTTTTTAAAGATACTGGACATATGATTCTTTACGGTTCTTTCACTAATATCCAGCTTCTTTCCAATTTCTTTATTAAACATACCAACAGATACAAGCTTTAGTACCTCAAGCTCTCTATCGGATAATCTTTCCACTTTTTCCTTATCAAGATCACGCGCAATTAACTTAGAGTTCAATAACGGAATCAGACTTGGCTGAATAAATTTCTCACCATTATATACACTGGTGATTGCTCGCTTCAACTCATTCGAATCGGAATCTTTTAATATATAACCATCAATTCCTATGTCAACAGCCTTTAAGAGATATTCAATCTCATTATGCACGGTTAACATTAAGACTTTATATTTCTTTCTCTTTTTCTTGATTGCCTGTAATGTTTCAATACCATTCATAACCGGCATATTAATATCAAGAAGTATAATATCAGGTTTTGAAGTGCGAAGTTTCTTAATACACTCCTGCCCATTATCTGCTTCATCAATTACTTGAACTTCTCCCTCAAATTCAAGTATTCTCTTTAATCCTTCCCTTATCATCTTATGATCATCAACAATCATAACATTAATCATATAATACCTATCCCTTTCTAAAACTATCTACTACTCCATAATAGGAATTACAATATGAATCGTAGTTCCCCTTTCATTTGTCATGATCGATAACTTACCCGAAAGTAATCCTATCTTTTCTTTTATCATCGATAAACCAAAATGATTGGTTTCATCATACTCACCAATACCGATGCCATCATCTGAAATGGAAAGATAAATTTGCTTTTCTTTCTTTTCCATCATAACCGACATCCTTTTTGCCTTTGCATGTTTACATATATTTTGACACGCTTCTTTTATAATACGATAAATGGTAATCTTAACAATGGAATCACACTCATCAATATTACATATTTTAAAAATGACATCAATGTCACTTTTACTTTTGAAATCATTTACCAATTTATCCATTGCTGATTTCCAACCAATATCATCAAAAGCCATCGGACGTAAATCATAAATGGTGCTACGCATATCATCAATGATTTTCTTGATATTCTTTCTTGCACTTGCAATTTCCATTCTAGTCATATTCGCATCCTGATTCAGATACATACCTGCAAGCTCTAACTGTTGGGAAACATGTACAAGATCCTGTACCGTTGTATCATGCAACTCTTCTGCAATTCTCTTGCGCTCTGCTTCCTGCATAGCAAGAAGTTCTAGTCTTTCATTCATGATAACGGCTCCTTCGATGGAAGTCCAGCTTTTCTTGGATATTTTGAAGGTGTTTTCTTCACCTTTTTTATCACAAAAAGATTTCGATAAATATCAGAAAATGGCAACATAAATTCATTCTGTGAATCAATCTCAATCTCTCCACCAAGAATAGAAATTGCTTTCTGTGCCTGCTGTTTCTCTTCTACAATCTTCTCAGATTTATAAGATACAAAGCTTCCACCAACCATTACATAAGGAAGGCAATATTCGGAAAGTGTCGCAAGATTTGCCACGGCTCTTGATACACATACATCAAAGCTTTCTCTTAATGCAGTCGGCTTTGCATAATCCTCTGCCCTTCCGTGTATTGCTTCAATATCCTTTAAACCAAGCTGGTTAATTACTTCATTTAAGAACTTCACTCTTTTTCCAAGGGAATCAAGTAACGTAATCTTTAATTCCGGAAAAGCAATTTTCAGAGGAATTCCCGGAAATCCTGCTCCGGTTCCTATATCAATTACTTTTAATTCCTGATGGCAATCCATCACCTTTATTAAGGATAAGCTATCAAGAAAATGCTTGATGCACACTTCCTTAAATTCTGTGATTGCAGTAAGATTCATAAAAGAATTCCATTCCACCAGCAATTCATAATATTGAAGAAATGCATCCATCTGAGATTGCTCCAGCGTAATACCAAGTTCCTGCAGCCCTTGCTCAAATTCTGTTAAATCATATTTCATTTCCATCTGTTTTCTTAACCTTTCAGAACAAAGAATATGTGCATAAACTTTTGTATAATTGTTATTCACCATTACTCATTTTTTATGACACATATGTCATTTTTAATTATTTTTATGATTTCTCAAATGTTCCAGATATACAAGTAAAACAGAAATATCTGCCGGCGAAACACCACTGATTCTGGATGCCTGACCAACGGAAACAGGCTGGAACTTCTTAAGCTTCTGTCTTGCTTCCAAACGAAGGCTGCTTACATCATCATAATCCAAATCTGCCGGAATCAGCTTCTTCTCCATTTTCTTATACTGCTCTACCTGCTTAAGCTGTCTCTTAATATAACCATCATACTTGATATTAATATTAATCTGCTCAATGACATCATCACTTAATGGTTCTCTTGCCGAATCAATTTCAGCAATCACTTCGTATGACAATTCCGGTCTGCAAATAAGTTCTGCAAGTGATGCTGCTGTCTTTAATCCGGAACTTCCCTTACTCTCTAAAAACTTCTGAATCTCCTGATTTGCGCCAACTTTTGTATTATGCAAACGCTCTACTTCCTTAGCGATTAACGCTTCCTTCTTGCATACATAGTCATACTGCTCTTTGGTAACAAGCCCAGCTTCATAACCAATCTTACGAAGTCTTAAATCCGCATTATCCTGTCTTAACAAGAGACGATATTCTGCTCTGGATGTCATCATTCGATATGGCTCGAAATTCTCCTTTGTTACAAGGTCATCAATCAAAACACCTATGTAAGCCTGAGAACGATCAAGAACTACCTGTTCTTTTCCCTGTAAAAAGAGTCCCGCATTCATACCGGCAATCATACCCTGTGCCGCAGCTTCTTCATAACCACTGCTTCCATTGAACTGTCCGGCACTAAAAAGTCCTGAAATTGCCTTAAACTGTAAGGTCGGATATAACTGTCCCGGATTGATACAGTCATATTCTATCGCATACGCATTTCTTACCATTTTACAATTCTCAAGTCCCGGTACGGTACGGTACATAGCAAGCTGTACGTCCTCCGGTAACGAAGAACTCATACCACCAACATACATCTCATTGGTATGCAAGCCTTCCGGCTCGATAAATACCTGATGTCTTTCCTTCTCGGCAAATTTTACTACTTTGTCCTCGATAGACGGACAGTATCTTGGTCCGGTTCCTTCAATAATACCTGCATAAATTGGGGAACGGTCGAGATTATTACGAATAATTTCATGTGTTTTCTCATTCGTATAGGTAAGCCAGCAGGATACCTGATCTATCTGCACATCTTCCGGATTGGTAGAAAAAGAAAATGGCACAACTCTTTCATCACCAAGCTGCTCCTCCATCTTGCTAAAATCAATGGAGCGCTTGTCCATTCTTGCAGGTGTTCCCGTCTTAAAACGACGCATCTCGACACCAAGATTCTTCAAGGAATCTGTTAAGTAATTGGCTGCCTGCAAACCATTTGGACCAGTATACGTAATCGCCTCACCACAAAGACATCTTGCCTTTAAATAAGTACCCGTACATAAAACAACCGCTTTTGCTTCATAAATAGCACCTGTGTAAGTCTTAACACCTGTTATTCTCTTGGTTGCAAGTCCATCCGGTGTCTCTAACTCTTCGGCAAGAAGTTCGGTAACCTCTGCCTGCTTAATAGTTAAATGTTCCTGATTCTCAAGAACCTTTCTCATGGCTCTTGAATATTCTGCCTTATCCGCCTGTGCACGAAGCGAATGTACGGCAGGTCCTTTTGATACATTTAACATCTTGGACTGAATAAAAGTCCGATCTATATTTTTACCCATTTCACCGCCCAAAGCATCCAGTTCTCTTACAAGATGTCCTTTAGAAGAACCACCAACATTGGGATTACATGGCATCAGAGCAATACTGTCAACACTAACGGTAAACATAACGGTTTCAAGCCCCATTCTTGCACAGGCAAGAGCAGCTTCACAGCCCGCATGACCAGCACCAACAACACATACGTCAACCTGTTCTCTTATCTCTGACATATATTTCAATTCCTTTCATTACAACACTTTTGCGAATTTGTGCCTCTGCACAAATTTGCTGATAAAAAATCGTAACCGATTTTTTACTTGCCCATACAGAACTTTGAGAAGATCTCATTTACTAAATCATCTTCTACCTCTTCACCGATAATTCTTCCAAGAGAGGCATAAGCACTCATCAAATCTATGGAATAAAAGTCTTCCGGCATGTCATCTTCCAGACTTCTCTTTACCATCTGCATGCTGTCATAAGCTTCCATTAAAGCCTCTTTATGACGCTTGCTTGTAATATAGATTTCATCATTTACTGCAATCTTTCCTTCAAAGAACATATCCTTTATGGTATTCTCGAATTCATCAATTCCAGTATTTTCCTTGGTTGAAGTCTTAATAATACGAAGGCTTTGCTTCTCATAAGGATTTTGCAACCCTTCATATATTTTACGAAAGCTCTTCTTAATTTCTTCCTCTGTCACCTTCGCATCCAGATCTGTTTTATTTAATAAAACAATGACTTTTTTATCTCGGATTAATTCCATAATCTCTTCATCATTTTCATCCAAAGGACGGGATGAATCAACAACATAGATAACCAAATCCGCGTTATTGGCATATTTTCTTGCCTTTTCTACACCGATTCTCTCTACTTCATCCTCGGTATCACGAATTCCTGCTGTATCTATGATATTAAGCCCGATTCCGTGAAGTCTTATGGATTCCTCCAAAACATCTCTTGTTGTTCCGGCAACACTTGTTACGATTGCCTTATCTTCCCCAACAAGAATGTTTAAAAGAGAAGACTTTCCTGCATTTGGCTTTCCTACAATAACGGTATTAATACCATCTTTTAATAATTTTCCATTATCCGCACTATCAATAAGCTTCTTTAATTCTGCAAGAAGCGCATCCGTCTTTGCTTCCAGCTTTTCATGATAACCATCCAGACTAATATGCTCCGGATCATCCAATGCTGACTCAATAAAGGCAATTTCATAAATGATATCATCTCTAAGGGAGCGAACCTTATCAGAAACGGCACCCTTTAACTGTTTGAGTGAAGCCTTCATAGCAAATTCATTCTTAGAATGAATCATATCCATAACAGCCTCTGCCTTTGACAAATCAATTCTTCCATTTAAAAAGGCACGCTTGGTAAACTCACCCGGTTCTGCCAGACGACAACCATGCTTCAATGCTGCCTCCAACACTTTATGCATCACAAGAATACCGCCATGACAATCAATCTCAACCGTATCTTCCTTTGTATAAGTATTAGGTGCTTTCATCACAGCAACCATAACTTCATCTATCATTTCATCCCCATCATAAAGAAAGCCATAATGAATGGTATGGCTTGAAACCTGGGATAATTTTTTCTTTCCATTTTTCGAACGATACAGGCGGTCAGCAATTTCAATGGCTTCTTTACCACTGATTCTGATAATACCAATTCCCGAATCACTCACAGCTGTTGCAATGGCAGCAATTGTATCTGTTTTCATAAAATGAATCTCCGTAATAGTCCTAATTTACTACCTAAATTATATAATCGATTTAACTATAATCTATTTTTGCTTTCTTTTCAATAAAATACACAAAAAATGCAAAGCGAATTCCTTGTTATTTCATGGATTTACAATTTCTATAACGTAATACAAAACTCCATATCTTTCCGTCTTTCTGTCTGAAACACCGGACGCCATTCTATTTCCTGTTGTTCTTCGAAATACATGGATGAAAAGGCACTAAGTTTCTTTTGTTCAAGGCTTTTGCTTTTTCCTGCCACAAAAAAGCTTGTTGGTCCATTTGCGCCTCCAATAACAGAGGCTCTACCTGCTCTCTTTTCATTGGCATCTACTTTTCTTGCCTCATCGCCATCCTTACAATCCATAAGACGAAACTGCAGATCCGGATTCCCCATCGTAAGACCCATATCCGATTCCATCGAATAGCAAAGTTCATGATAATGCGTCGGATATTCTAACCCTCGATCTTTCCATACATCCATATCCGCATCAAATATTTGAGGTTCACACCCATATATCGTAAGCTGATATTGTTCCTTTGTTATTGGATTAGAAAATGAGACAATATGTTCTTCACAGCCGGACTTTGTAATAAAATGTTCACCAGATACAGACACTTTATAAGCTTGAAATCCAAATTCCAAATCTTTTGGTTCTATTTTTTCATTCCATTCATAAGATGTTCTTTGAAAGCTCCATACAGCATTCTTATCCAACTGGTATTCCTGCATGAGTTCTTCTGATACCTCATCCCTTGCATTTTCCTCAAAAAGAGCAGGATACCAACAGACAGCACAGCTTTGTCTGTTCTTAAGTCTTGTTCCATTTATCGTCAAATCAACCCTGAAATCAGTCTCAACCGGATTGTCATTTTCAAACCGCTCTATTTCTTCGTTAGAATGTAACTGTTCCCGAACTTCTTCCGGCCATCTTTCTAAGAATGCTTTTACCTCCTCAACCGAAGTCTTCAAAACAAGATCTAGCACAACTCCTTTATTTCCTATATATAAAGCAAGAATTCTGCCCTCCACATCTTCCCATACAAAATCCTGACGAATCGGAATACACTCTAACTTTTCTTGCGTCCCACGATGTCCCCAAAAATTTCCTTCTAAATATACATCCATAAAATACCTCTCTCAATCCTTACAAACAATACTCTTTCTTCTTACTTAATAACAGTTCTGAACTACCAAAGCAGCTCCTGAAATAATCAACATTATAATCACGATTTTCTTTACTAATTTCTCATCCAGCACAGAACTGCTCTTCATGCCTACAAACAATCCAAGCAGCATAAAGGGAATCAGCATAAGTGCCTGCTTGAAAGACTGTAAAGTAATAATTCCCGTTGCAAGATACATGATGATTCGAAAGGTATTCTCCACAATAAACACCATACAGATATTTGCCTTAAAGGACTGACTGTTATCTGTTACTCTTCCTACATATGCGGCAAGCAAAGCTCCAATTCCATATAGCCCACAAAGAATACCGGAAATCATACCAATGATAATCAATAAAACCTTTGATTCCTTTGCTTTTTTACTTTTTTCCCGAAGCAGCATCTCGATACCTATTCCGATAATGACAAAACCAAAGATAACCTTTATGAGTTGTGTATCTACATTCTTTAATAGCAGAATTCCCGGAATGTTTCCAAGCAATACCAACGCTGCAAGCGGAAGGCATACCCGCCAGTTTACAGATTTTCTCTCTTTCCATGAGATAATCACATTACTTGGATATCCAAGTAGCAGTTCTATCGGCGAAATATTAATATTATCAACACCAAAGCTTAGAATCGTAGAAAAGACAAGCGTATTGGCAAATCCACAAAGTCCTTTTACAAAATAAGCACAAATCGTAGCTATCATCATCCAAATCATAATTCAAAAAATTCCTCTAAAATAGGAACAAGTCCATCTTCATTATTATCTGTTACCGTAATTCTATCTGCGATTTCCTTTACATGAGGCGCACCATTTAACATAGCAACACCCACTCCGGCTGCTTCAATCATGGAAATATCATTATCCTGATCTCCTGCCGCAAGGGTATTCTCAATCGCAACTCCAAGATACTCACTCAACCACTGTAATGCGGCTCCTTTGCCTGAGGTAATGGGAATCATTTCTAACAGCTTATCATTGGAAAACATAAGCTGAATCTGTCCCTTAGCCCATGGCGTTAATTCCTTTTTCACCTTTTCCAGATTTTCTTTATCTGCTGAAATAGCAATACATTTTAATGGCGGTTTATCCAATTTACTTATGATATCATCGGTAATAATCGATGGCATATGGATTGTTTTCTGATAAAAGCTCAGTTCCTCTGACTGTCTCTTTGATACGATTGCGTCATCCGTATAAGTATGACTATGAACCCTTAATCGCTCACAAGTATTTAACAAATAATCAGTTTGTTCATACGTTAATCGATTTTCCTTTAAAATCTGATTCTTTTCCGCATCATAAATCACACCACCATTGCTTGCGATCAAAAACAAATTATGATCAGAAACCGGCAGTCCCTTTCTTGCTTCGATGACACTCATCATGGGTCTTCCGGAAATAAATACAAGATAATGACCAAGCTTGGTTATTTTACATAAAACATCTCTTGTTTTTGGTGTAATTTCTTTCTTATCATTTAATAAGGTACCATCTAAATCGGTAAAAAAAATCTTCTTTTCCATATCTCTCCTATCTCTTTTCCTGTGTTTTATGAAACATTCCCAAAATGTATGCACTATTGAACTTATATTGTTCAAAAGCCCCCATCAGAAAAAGATGGAGGCTTCCTATGAATAATTATCTCTTTAAAGTAACAACAACTCTTCTGAATGGTTCTTCACCTTCACTATGTGTTGTGACATATCTGTCATTCTGTAATGCAGAATGAATAATTCTTCTTTCATATGGATTCATCGGCTCTAAAGATACCGGACGCTTTGTTCTCTTAACCTTATAAGAAATGTTCTTAGCAAGATTCTCCAAGGTTTCCTTACGTCTCTGTCTGTAATTCTCGGTATCAACCTTTACTCTTATGTACTCTCCTGTTCCCTTGTTTACAACAAGAGAAATCAGGTACTGTAAAGAATCAAGAGTCTGTCCTCTCTTACCGATTAAGACACCCATCTCATCACCACTTAACTCTACATCAAGTGTATGTTCTGCTTCGATGTATTTCGCATCAATGACAACTGTCATATTCATTGCTTTGAATACATCCTGAAGAAACTTCTTAGCCTGTTCTTCAACAGATACATCAGATGCTGTTGTAGCAGCTGCAACAACAACTTTCTCTTCTTTTGCCGGAACAGCAACTGTTTCAGAAGCTTTTACCACTTCCTTTTCTTCTTCTTTCACTCTGGCTTTAATAATAGCCGGTTTTACACCAAGTCCAAGAAATCCACTTGAACCTTCACTCACAACAACATAATCCAGCTTTTCGCTTGTTACTGTAAACTTTTGGCATGCTTCTGTAATTGCATCAGAAACTGTCTTTGCTGAAAACTCCATATACTCCATAATTCCAGACCCCCTATTTGTTATTCTTTTCGTTGTATTGTTTTACCATGTTAGCCTTTGCTGCAAGACTTCCTGGCTTTGCATTCTTATTATAATATTCTGTAGATTCCTTAATTGCTGCTGCTTTTTCTTCTTCCGTTCTTGCAGGCTTATTTACAGAAGTATTATTCTTGTATGATGCTTTCGTATTAATATTTTTGGTATTTGTTCTTGCTGCAGCATTGAGCTTTGCAGGATCAATACCCTGTTTTCTAAGCTTTTCATTATACTTTTCAATATTTTTTGCAATCTCAGCATCAATATCCATCTTGTCGATGTGCTTATTAATGGCAACCTGCTGAATACTTCTTACAACAGCACCGATAACCCAGTATAAGCCCATACCGGCTGGTAATGTCAAACAGAACCATGCAGACATAAGTGGCATAATGGTATTCATCATCTTCATAGACTGCTGCATACTGTCAGCCATTTCACTCTGATTCTTCTTTGCATTGTCATTTTCCGGTGCCTGTGGCATCAGCTTATAGTTAATCCACTGTGTCAATGCTGCCAATACAGGAATGGCAACTGCACCAAGTAATAACAGATAATTACCACTTGCAAAAGAAGACTGAATAGTAGCCATTGGGGTATCACCAATATTTAATCCAAGGAAATTATTATACTGATCGATTAAACCTTCGGTTGTACCATTGCTTAAGATCAAACTTCCATTATAAGTTAAATCAGCCAGTCCAAATTTATCTGCTAAAGCAGACATATCTACAGATGATGTCTTATTTAAAACGTCAATTACTGCATTTCTGGTATTGCCTTCAATCGCAAAATTCTTAGCATACATAGATGCAGATGATAAATTCTTGATATAATCTACACCATCCGCTGCACTCATAATCTTATCTGCCAGTACACCAAATGCGTTACCAAGCTTTGTAACATAAGCTGGCATCTCATAGATAACACGATATAAAGCAAATAAAATCGGCATCTGAACCAACAACTGTACGCAGCTTCCGGATGGAGATACACCATACTTGGCATATACCTGCTTGGTTTCCTCATTCATGGCAAGCATGGATTCATTATCCTGCTTTCCCTTATACTTTGCCTGAATTGCCTGAATCTCAGGATTCATTCTTGCAGAAAGCTTTGAGAATTTCTGCTGCTTAATCGTAAGCGGCATCAATAATAAATAAATAATAATGGTAAATAAAATAATAGATAAACCGATATTTGGAATTCCAATTAAATCAAGGAACTCAAAAATAATATTCATAATTAAACCAAGAAGTTTAACTACATATTTAAATATCGGGGTTGAGTTCTGTGTCAGTAACATTAAATCCATCTGTCTCCTCCTAAACACCCCAATTCCATTTCTCTTTTTCTACATTTCTATGGAACCGGATCATAACCACCCTTTGAAAAAGGATTGCATCGAAGAATTCTCCATAACGCAAGCAAACCGCCTTTCAGAGCACCATATTTCTGCACTGCCTC
>CAYUKO010000130.1:0-10709 GCA_964445375.1 uncultured Roseburia sp. | reverse complement strand
CTGTTTTACACAACAACTGGTCATTGAGCCAGAAGGGGTTCTGAACAGATACAAAAATCTTATTGGATGATTCTGAAATATCTTCCATGGCTTTCAGAAGTTGCTGCATTTTTTCTGTACTGATTGCAACTTCATCCTTTATTTCACCAGTCAGATTTTTTGATTTCTCAATTCGTTCCACATTCTCATTAATCAAATTTACTGTTTCTGTTATTGCATCTTTAAAGTCTGAAATACTTTGTATCTGGGTCGTACAGCTATTTGCCAAGGAATTACTTGCGTTTGCAATATCATCCGCACCATTTGCAACCTGCTCTGCAATTTCCGTAATCTCGTTAAACATAAGGTCATTGGTCTGAACCATCTTATAAAGACTCTTGGAAAGACTGTCCTTAGAAGAACGAATATTAACAAAGGCTGTCATATCACCCTCTGCTACTCGCTGCACAACGCGAATATTCTCATCAATACCTTTTGCCATAACCTGAAACGCCTCAATCATCTGATTGATTTCCTTAATATCTGTAGTCACTACTTTTGTTTCCAGTTTTTGTGCTCCTAAAGATAATTCCGTTGCCCAATCTGCAACCGCATTAACCGGTTCTGCAATTTCCACGGTCAACTTTTTCGCATATCTCTTAACTACTTTTGGTGTAAAAAAGGCAAATGCAAAGACAATAATATAAGAAAATACACTTTGTGCCTCTGCCATCTTAAAACTCGAGTTACAATTTTTATCATAATATGCTACAACAACATCCATATTCTGACAGAATTCTTCATATTTTGTCATAATGCTTTCTCGTAATTCAACTGCCTTATCTGCATCTGTATCAAAATTCACATTGGAATTATCATTATAAATCTGGTGGATTTCATCATGTATCTGCATTGCCCTGTTATAAGCTGCAAGTACATCATCCTTAAGCACGATGTCGGTGTTTTCCTTTTTCCATTGCGCCATTTCACACAATTCAGCATTGGTTTCTTTACTTATCTGACTACCTTTTGAAATGGCATAAATAGCCTCTGTAACCCATTGTCCTTGATAATTAATGGCTTTTTCAATGGCAACGGTTCGCCTTGATGCTCTTTTAACACTAGCCGTAAACACTCCTGCCACAAAAAAATTAACCAGTGTAACAACAAGCAGAACCAATATAATTCGTATCATCACTTTGTTATTGGCCTGTATTCTTTTACCTACTGTAGTGGTAGTATTATTAGTTTCTTTTTTCATGACTCGCCTCCATATCATATAATATCATATGTTTAAATTATAACTTGAATTGACAGTTTTTACAAGTGTATTACTTATTTTTTCGCACTTTATCATATATTACATCAATTATTTTTATCTTTTTCTTTTTCAAATATATATTTTATATATGTGTGGAATACAGAAGAAAAAATGCCAGAAACAAAAAGTCTCTGGCATTTTTGTCTATATCATTCCTTCTTTCAATACATCATGGTCACGTAAGACTTTTTCAATAACGGTTCCCTTTACCAGACCAAGCAATGGTTTCTTCAACGCATTCAATGGTCCTGGAAGTGCAATTTCCAATGGTGACTTTCCATCCATAAGCTTCACGGTACTATCCAATAACTCACGAATATCATACACGCTGCCCCATACTTCCGGTACACCTCTGTCTACTCCTAACAATCCATACACCGCTTCCATCGCTGTTCTTACGGAATACTCTGTGGTGAATACCGTATCTCTTGGTGTTTCTGTAAACTGACCTAAAAATGCAAAGTTCACACATCCATCCGGGATAACATCCGGGCGGTCACCTTTCGCTCTTGGCATGAAAAAGGCGGTAATGTATGGCATCATAGTTGGTACACAAACCGCACTATTCTCAGCTAATTCTGCAATCTGCTCTACTGGTACACCCAAATGATATAACCATTCTTGTGTAATTTCCTTACCAGTACATTCTTTCATTGGCTTTTTCACAAAATCACCCGGTACATCTGTAAACAATCCATATACCCAGACGCATACTTTATCCTTGTCCTGTGTCTTAAACTGCCCCTGTCTGTTAATTGTCCAGCTCAATAACCAACTGGAATCCTGACAACTTACAATGCCGCCTGTTACTACTTTGCCACTTCTTGGATCTCGCTTACAAATATTCGTAATATAAGGAAGAATCTTATCATCTAATGTGGTAATCGTTGCAGATTCCCAATTTGTCTTTGTTACATCAGAACAGAATTTTTCAGGATGACCAAAGGCAGGGTCCTGCTTTGCAATGTTTTTCCATAAGCTCCAGCATCCACTGGTTCTTACCTCTGCATCGCCATTTGGTGCATGATTCTGGTCTCCATATATCGTTCCTTCTGTACAGCTGCCATTCGTAACAAATACCAGGTCATTTTCTGTAAGCATGATTCCTTTTTCTACGCCCTTAACCTTGCATTCAATTGCTTTTGCAACCTTCTTATGATCCTTACATTCAAAAATGACATTGGTTACTTCTGTATTGAACCGGAAGTCAACACCAGCCTCTTCCAAGTATTTCTGCATTGGAAGAATCAAGGACTCGTACTGATTATACTTTGTAAACTTCAATGCGCTGAAATCGGGCAGTCCTGCAATGTGGTGAATAAATCTCTGAAAATAAAGCTTCATTTCCAAAGCACTGTGCCAGTTTTCAAAGGCAAACATGGTTCTCCAATATAACCAGAATGTGGAATCGAACACTTCCTCGTCAAACACATCCTCAATCGTTTTGTCATATAAATCCTCATCCTTTGTCATAAACAGCTTCATAATCTCCATGCAGCCCTTCTGACTCAGGTTAAACTTACCGTCTGTATGTGCATCTTCACCACGATTTACAGTTGCACGACACAAAGAGTAATTCGGGTCTTCCTTATTCAACCAATAATATTCATCTAATACTGATACGCCCGGCGTTTCTATGGATGGAATGCTTCTAAACAAATCCCATAAGCACTCGAAATGATTCTCCATCTCACGTCCACCACGCATCACATAGCCTCTTGTTGGATCAAAGATGCCATCACAGGCACCACCCGCGATATCCATTGCTTCCAGAATGTGAATGTTTGAGCCAGGCATTTGACCATCACGTACCAAAAAACATGCTGCTGCCAGAGAAGCAAGACCGCTTCCAACAATATATGCCTGCTTATCCTCTACGCCTTCCGGCTTCTTTGGTCTTGCAAATGCTTCATAATTACCATTTGAATAATAAATTCCTTTGCTGTTTTTCTGGTTCTTTCCTCTTTCTGTATTGCGGTACTCTTCTTTTGCGGTATCTGCTGCCGGCTTCTTCTCTGCCTTTTTATAATTCTTTGCTGCAACTGCGGCTACACCTGCACTGGCAGCAAGTGCTGCCACACCTAATCCAATACTCTTTTTCTTTCCCATATTGATTACCACCTTTCGCTCTTTGTTTATGTTTGTATTTTAATGCTTTGAAATATTCATTCCAATTTACAAAACAGGCGAAATGATAAAAAACTTATCATTTCGCCTGTTTTGATAAAATTCTTTTTATATGTTCTCTTCCTGTTCAAAGTTGTGAATGGAATTTGCGATATTGCCATGGAGCGTAATACTTATCTTCCGCACAATCTCTTTATAATCTGCCTTCATCCCGTGGTCTATCCATTCAAGCATAATCCCTACAAATCCGTACTTGTAAAATCCTGCAATAAACGCTTTGTCTTCCTCGGCAAGCTTACTCTCTGCACATTTCTCATTCACCACATCCGCTATCAGGTTATAAGTAAGCTTATAAAGATAACTTTCTACCTTGTCTCTACTGACAGAACGGTATACATTCAGAATAAATGGTTTATTGTCAAGAACTGCTTCAAATATCTGTTCCAACCCTTCCTGCCAGGTATCATAGGTCTTCTTATCCTGCAACGCTCTTTTACCATCTTCCACACATACCCACTCGACCAAATCATAGATATCCTTAAAATGATAATAAAAAGACATTCTGCTGATTCCACAATCCACGGTTAAATCATTGATTGTTATCTTATCGATTGGTTTTTGTAGTAACAGTTTTTTCAGCGATACTTCTAGTGCTGCCTTCGTGGTATTTGGCATAAGCTGCGCCATCCCTTCTCTTGTAAAATAAATACTGCACTTATATTATAACTCTTTCATCAGCGTTTGTAACAGTAAAATATGATATTCTTCGTCCTTTATAATTCTTGCAAGCACTGCAGTTACACAGTCATCCTCTATCATACGGATATGTATTTTATACTGCTCTATGGCATCCTGCTCGCCTTTAATATTGGACAATAGCATTTCCCTTGCATTATCATGAATTGCCACAAATTGCGGTGTCCACATCTTCTGTCTTCCATCACGATATTTTGCCACAAAGTCAATATTTCCACCTAATAAGAAAATAAGTTCACCTAATTTCTTCAGATGAATCATTTCTGCCATGGCAATACCCAAAATCGTCTTGGAAAGGGGACACTGATCGCAGGATAAGCGGTTATGATTGTTGATATACTGCATGATTGCAGACATTTCCGATACAGAACCACAATAATCTATACTAAGTAAATTAGCATACGCAAGATTCTTTTCTCTTACTTTTACCTCTGGATAGGGCAGGCTCATCATAATCGGTTCTACATCTCTGGAATCACATGTATTGAGTAACGGAGTTGCATTTTCTTCCATATAAATAATGCTCCAAATAATATCTTTGCCTTATTATATGCAGAAAACGATTCTCTGATTACTCTTTTCTGCTTTCCTTTAATAAATAAGTAGGTGTCATACCATGCACTTTCTTACACGTTTCAATATAAGTCTTCACACTTGGAAATCCATTGTTGAGTGCTGCCTCCGTAACGGTCACACATCCATTTAATAAATCATTATTGGCATGTTCCAGGCGAATGAGATTAATATACTGTACAATTCCCATATCTGTTGCACTTTTAAAATGCTTCGATAAATATTGTGTCGACAGCCCTACCTCTTTTGCCAACACTTCTAATGACAAATTCTCTGTATAATGCTGATTAATATATGCCATGAGCTGTTTTGCGTAGGTAGTTGCTGCCGTTATCTTGTTCGTCTCACGAAGTGCTTCTGCCTTGCATCTTGTTAGTAAAATATAGTAAATCTCCAGAATGATCTGCGTTTTTTTAATATTGGAAAATCTCTGCTCTTCCTCTCTTTCATTACTTTCCAATATCGTTAACAATCTATCAAACTGCTCTGCCAGTAAGCTTTGTGTTTCTTCATCCTCTACGGAAAAAGAGCAGGTCTCCTCCTGCCCGCAATATTTCATCAAATCTTCATAGGAAAGCTGCACAACAAGATATTTATAAATTGCCTGACTGTCCGGCACTGATGTTACATGGATATCCTTAGAATTGCAGAAAAACACTTCCCCATTTCTGATTGTCTTCTTTTTACCATTGGTTACCGTATTCATCTCTCCGTCAATCATATATACGAATTCCATTTCCTTATGCCAATGCGGCCTTGTATTACAACGCCAGCCCGGTTTGTCCTGCATTAGAATTCTTGCAGGAATCTTATCATCAAATTTCACGATTTCATAGATGTACTTCAATGTGCTCTTCCCCTTTTGTGTGTTCTATTTCATAATAGTATATCCGCCAACCATCCCCTTTTCAAGAATGATTGACGGATACTTTTATGGAAAAGTTATTTTGTTGTATATCCTTCTACACCGGATTCAATATAAACATCAAATGTATCTGTGGTAACATTTCTCAAGTCAATAAACTGGTCACCATCAAAATCCTTGGTCCACTCCTGTGTTCTGACAATAAATCCTAACTCTTCTACCTCTACGTCTGCTGTATACTCAAGATATACACCATAATCATCCGTTCCTGTAAAGGCATTATCAGTACCATCACCTGTTCCCCACATCCATACAGACCAAGCAGAGTAATCTCCATCCGGTCTATGATAATGTAATCTTACGGTTACTGGTTGTTCACGAGTCACTACCTGTTCCTCGGCTACTTCTTCCTCTATAACGATTTCTTCATTATTCAGAATTCTTTGTACATTTAATACCGTACTTTGTAAATCTGCTATGTCTTTTGACAGCTCATCGTATGCGCTGGAACGCTGTTCATCTGTCATTGCATCAATATCTGCATTCTTATACTTATAAAAGTCTTTCTTTAACTGCTGATACTGATTATAAGAGCTGTATTCATAATTGATACCTAATACTGTATTGACATTTGCAATTAAAGAGCGCACATTACCAGCTGTTACCTCTAAGTCTGTTCTTCCTGTCTTTTCTGACACTTCTGTCATAGTTGTATTGCCATCGATAATATAGCAGTAAGCCGGATAAATCTTCTGATCACAGAGGTTTGCTCCGCTGAAGATAATTGCCTTCTCAAAAGTCTGTACCAAATATCCCTGTGACAGACTTTCGTTAAATGCATAATCAATCTCTCCATCGGTTACATGTGTTGGATTACCTACACTACTGTTGTGAATCATATGGCATGCATCACCATCATTATTTGTATAGTTATATCCAAGTTCAAATGTTTCATGGGAATGTCCTGAAATCCACACAATGTCCTTGTATTTTTCCAAAATTTCCTTAAATCTGACTGCTGACTCCAGAGATGTATCAATAGAACCTCCATAGTATGGTGTTTCCAAATCATCACCAGGTCCATAACCGCTCATCAATGCATGCTGAACCAGATAAATATTCTTGCCTTTTCCATAATTCTCTTCTAAAAGACCTTCTACCCAGTCTAACTGCTCGGTTGTAAACTCATCATATTTTGCTGGACGATAGCCTGCTTCCAACGCCATCACGATAAATAAATCACCTGTCTTTGGCTCCGTAAAAGAATAATATGGTTTATTCTCTGCTACAGTTTGTATATCACCATCAAGTCCTGTTCCAATGATAAATGCCTTCAATTCTTCTGGTACAGCACCATCCTGTCGAACCTCGTGATTTCCGCCTGACTCATAAATCGGATTCACATAATCCGACTGAGATAAAATATACTGATATGCCTGCCATTCCTTATCTAAGGTATCAAGATTTGCATTTGTTACCTGATCACCTGTGGATAAAATAAAGTCTACATTCATTTTCGTTGAATAGTCTAAAGCATCTGCCCAGTGCTTCTCTGAATATTCCCACCAATATGCTGGTGTTTCACCCCAATGTTCCTCATCAATATGAATATCTGAATAGGAATTAAAGGTATAAATGGCATCTGCTGATTTATATCCTAACTGTTTCTCCTGTGGAATGTCGTAAATTGCTGTTGCATTCTCAACATTTGCTACTTCATTCCCCTCTGCTATTGCAATGACTTTCGTCGCATCGGCTGGAATTGCTGTATGGTATTCGAACTGAAAGCTCTCGGAAGCATTCGCTGCTAATTCCATCTGTGCAATTTCATAATATCCATCCAAAGCACCTTCATCATCACTCCAGTACAAGTTATACGTTCCTTCTGCCGGAGCCGTAAAAGTAATGGTTCCTTCTGCATAACCTGCTTTGTCTGCATCCTTTCCTGAGAATTCATATGCCAGTGTTCCCACACTCTGCTCGCTCTCAACGCTAGTCTGCTCTTCTTTTACACTTTCCTGCGTCTGCTGTGCAGTCTCTGCCTGTTCTGTGTTCGTCGTACTATCACCGCTTCCACCACATCCTGTCAGTACAACACCACAAACACTCATCAATGCTACTGTTTTAGAAAATCTCCTTCTCATACACCTCACCCTTTCTTCCTTGAGTGCTGCTGTTGCAATCACTCTGCATATATCGTAGCATTTCAAGATTGGGTGCGTATATTCGATTTTTAATGAGTTATGGTGATTTTTTAGCTTGTTATTTTAGCATCTACGATTCCATCCGAAATATTTATTGAAGAAATTCGCATTGCATCTTCCTGTATCTTGGTCTGTAAATGTAATACTTTTACGCCTGCCTGAACTGCTTCTTTGTAAGCTTTGGCAAATTCCTTATGCATCTTGGCATTTGAAAGAACCTTTTCCACTCCCGGCATCTGTATCACAAACGCAAGATATGCCTCATATCCTTCTGACACTGCCTTTTCCAATTCCCGCAAATGCTTAATTCCACGTTCTGTTGGTGCGTCCGGGAAATATCCTACACCATCTACCTCAAGAGTAACACCTTTCACTTCCATAAATGCCTTCCTACCACCATATTCAAAGTAAAAATCCATTCTGGACTCTCCATAGGTACACTCTGGTTTGATATAGGTCATATTCTTAAAATATTCTTCTTGCTGCAGCCACTCATACACCACTTTATTCGGCGCCTGACTATCCATATTGATGAGTCCTAACCCCTCCTTATAAACCGCAATTAAATCGTACTGCGTCTTACGGCTTGGGTTATCCGACTTCTCAAGAATCACCTTGGCTCCTGGTATCAAAAGTTCTTTGCATCTTCCAGTATTCTTCACATGAACCGTTTCCAATATATCATCCACATAGACATGAGCTATAAAACGATTTGGCCTATCCTTGAAGATTCCTCTTACTACATGATTGTAATGCATATAATCGCACAAACCTCGCTTTTATCAATATTATAAGAAATATTATGTGCATCCAACCATTTTTTAGCCTTCTGACAGGTAGAGCATTTAGGGTATTCTATAAATAACATGTATTTTCCTCCATTCATTACTAACAAGAGCTTCTTAATTATCATTATATAATTTATTCTATTTTGGATTGC
Source organism: uncultured Roseburia sp. (assembly GCA_964445375.1). GTDB lineage: Bacteria > Bacillota > Clostridia > Lachnospirales > Lachnospiraceae > COE1. The sequence continues at coordinate 1,944 of CAYUKO010000130.1, read as the reverse complement.
AAGCAGACGTTTTTATAATCTATTTGAGTGCTTCAGAAATTTCCTCTAAAATTTCAGCATTGGAACAAACCACACAATGCATCGAAACGACTGTTCTACCCAATAGCGATATTCCAGTCCCGCTATTTCTGCCACTATTTTCCCGATAGAATAACTTATAACGGAAACTGCATAAAAAGCTATGATTCCCCAAAAGACAATTCGTTTTATCTTCTTCGTTATTAATGTCCTCCATAATTTTCTTACATCTGTAAAATTACCATAGAACATCGGTATTATCAAATCATTCTTTTCTCACAACTGCTATTCTTGAATTCTATATTGATAATCAGGTATACTCGCAATCTCATCATTCAATATTTCATTTCCTAAATACTGAAAGCTGCCATCTTCTGCAAACCTTACTGTCAGTTCATGGGGTATGACTGCATCATCACAAATGACCAAAAGGCTTCTGCCAGAAGGTATCATACATTTTCGCAAAAGTGATACCCTTTAGCAAAAGCCTATTACTCAGCAGAGTCTTGCACCACTCCACTGTTTCGATATTCAAATATTTCATTCAAAAGACCGAAAGCACACATCCTTTTTTCTTCCAAAATGGCAGAAACCTTTGATTTATTGGGCTTTTTTCGACAGAAGGCAGACTGTCTCGACATGCCATGAGTGTGCAATAAAGATGCACATCCCATGACTTATTCGTTAAGTCTGGGTTCTAAAATGATGCAATTTTCATTTCTATTTATTTCTTATATACAAACACATCTGATTCCGCAATAATTGCAATTCCATTCTCAATTGCAAAATCATATGATATATCCTTATACAATAATTTCTGTGTTACATTTTTATAATCAGGCTCATAAAATCTGCTGTTGATTATCTCCTTAAGCATATCCGGAATAATGTATTCCAGCTGTGCCGATGGATTATTCTTAGATTGCATCCTGTCATCTCTGACCATATCAATTAACTTATCCAGTTCTGCATCCAGCTCAACCTCTCGAAGGAGCTTGCAGATATCATATAAATGTCTTGAATCTCTGTCCTGCATATTCTGTATTTTATAATCGCATACGGCGAACACCTTATCCACAAAAGTTCTTTCTACGGATTGAACATTCATCATTACCTCTGCAGCTTCAAAAGGAACAGGCAGAAAGATATCTCTTTCTAAACAAAATCTTCCTACAAAGCTACCTACAACATGCTTGTCAACAGGATATACCGACTGATAATAACTTGTTTCTATAATAATTTCCAGTGGAATCATTGAAAACAAAGATTCATATTTAAATACATACTTATTATAATCATACCGTGACTTTATATCTTCTGGATTTGACAACACCAATCCTAGATTCTCAGCAATTTCGATTATCAACTCTTTTGATTTCACACGTTCTGATTGTGTAGGCCTTCGATTCATAGACAAATCAATATCTTCTGAGAAACGATCTATCAAATTATATGCCTTAGAAAGTGAAGTTCCACCTTTAAACACAAATGGCAACTCCGATTTTGCCAGTTCGAACAGAAACATTGACTGAATGGTATCCTTTTCAACCATTTGCTCACTTCTTCCTAGCTCTCTGGCTACCGTTTCAATTATTTCTTTCCATTCAGCTTGATGCTCTTTATACCAATTCATTCATCAAACCTCCCTGATAAATATTTCGATATACTCTATCCGGAAAAAGCGACAGATACTTTTTCACCTGACTAAAATCAACACCTACTATAGAAATAAACTCCTTTATCTTTACTGTAAATTCATCACCGCTGACTTCACTATATCTGTCAATCGTACTCATAAGGTCCAAAAATTGCAGTGCACCTTTATTTTCCTTTGATATTTCCACTACCGGTTTATAAACAATAATCTGCCTGCCATCTACATCCACTTTACGCTGTTTGGTAGATGCCTCATTAGAACACACCTCA
>CAYUKO010000129.1:0-10769 GCA_964445375.1 uncultured Roseburia sp. | reverse complement strand
CAATAACAAAGACTCCATCCACGCCAATTTCTCGCGCTGATGGAGCCCTAGTTCCTATTTCTCTATTCCATTCTCTTCTTACAGAAATCTCACCAATTCTTCCACTTCTTTTCTCTTTGGTACTGCTGGTTCTTCATCCGGGTAACCTACTGCGATAAGTGCAGCTACCTTTCTTCCTTCTTCCAGATGAATAAGCTCTGCAACTTTGTTCTCATCAAAGATTCCCATGATAACGGAACCTACACCCTTTTCATGCGCTGCAAGACAGAAGGTCTGTGTTGCGATTCCTGCATCGAACATTTCCCAACGGTCTTCCTTGCTTGTTGTATAAGAACCGTCTTTTTCAAAGCCGCTTCTTCCATGAATCATCGTTACAACAACAAGTGCTGCTGCTTTCTCGATGGTTCCTGTATTGTATGCGAATCCTAATACCGCATCATTGGCAATCTTGGACTTGATATCCTGATTCTCAACAACAACGTATCTTACTACCTGTGAATTTTTCCATGAAGGTGCAAAAGACGCTTCCTTTACGATTGCCTGCATAACCTCATGACTGATTGCCTCTCCCTTAAATTTTCTTACACTTCTTCTTGTTTCGATACACTGTAAAGCTTCCATGTATATTCCTCCTTTTATATTATATAGTTAGAGCATTGCTGCCCTTAATGCACACCCTGATTTCCCCTGAAATTATTTTAAGAATCCATTTACAATCTGCTCTTCTGCTTCGGCTTCTGTAAGTCCAAGTGTCATAAGCTTAATCAACTGCTCGCCTGCAATTTTTCCAATTGCTGCTTCATGAATCAGACTTGCATCCACATGATTTGCAGTAACGACCGGAATCGCTTTAACCTTTGCCTGATCCATAATAATGGCATCACATTCCGAATGTCCGGCACACTGATTATTTCCATTCATTTCCGAATAGAATATCTGCACAGACTCACCCTTTGCAACCGATCTGGAAGATACGGTTGCACTGGAACCTTCCCCGTTCATATCGATATAGAACTTTGTCTCTGCTGTCTGTGTTCCATGTGTCATGATCTTCTCTTTTGTTACAAGGCTTGCCCCTGCTGCAAGAGTCGCTCTTGTCTCTCGAACAGTAGAATCTACACCCTTAATCTGAACAGACTCCATTTCCATATAGCTGTTCTCTTCCATGTTGATAACGGTCTGTGGATTTAAGATTCTATGACCTCTTCCATCACCTTCACCGTAATGCTTTTCCACATAGCGAACCTTCGAATTTTTTCCGATATAGAACGTATGAATACCGTCATGCTGGCTGTCCTGTTCACCACAGTTATGAATACCGCAGCCTGCAATAATCGTTACATCACAATCATCGCCAACATGAAAGTCATTGTATACCACTTCCTTAAGTCCTGCCTTTGATAAAATGACAGGGATATGAAGACTTTCCTTCTTCGTACCAGCCTTAATATAGATATCAATGCCCGGCTTGTCTGTCTTTGTTACGATATCAATATGCTCCGTTGTTCGTCTTCCGGCACTTTCTCCGTCAGAACGTATATTGTAAGCTCCTTCCGGTACTTCATGCAAATCAGCTACCTGGAGCAGTAAATTCTTCTGAATCTCATCCATGGATACAACCTCCTGACTTATGCTTACAGTTCATGCTGCCATTTAACAGCTCTGGAAGAATGTCTTCCTTTTTTCCTTCCTTGCTCACAGAACCATTGGCAATGACAACAATCTTATCCGCAATATCAAGGATTCTCTCCTGATGTGAAATGATCACGATGGAACCATTGGTCTTCTCATGCATCTGCTCAAATACCTGAATCAGATTCTGGAAGCTCCATAAGTCAATTCCTGCCTCCGGCTCATCGAAAACAGAAAGCTTCGTTCCTCTTGCCATAACCGTTGCAATCTCAATACGCTTTAATTCTCCGCCGGAAAGGCTGCCATTTACTTCACGTTTGATATATTCACGTGCGCAGAGTCCCACCTCAGATAAATACTGGCAGGCATCTTCGACACTGACATTTTTCCCAGATGCAAGACGAATCAAGTCTAAAACCGTGATTCCCTTAAATCTGACTGGCTGCTGAAAAGCAAAGCTGATACCAAGCTTTGCACGGTCTGTGATTGACATATTGGTAATGTCTTCACCATCCATCAGAATCTGTCCCTCTGTTGGGGTAATAATTCCGGCTATCATCTTTGCCAGCGTAGACTTACCACCACCATTTGGTCCGGTAATTGCGGTAAATCTGTCTTCTATCTTTAAATTGATATGATTTAATATATCTTTTTTGCTTCCATCATCAACATGATAGGAAACATCCCTAAGCTCTAACATGCAATTAAACCTCCATCGCATTTCATTCTTATATATCCTACTTCACAGGTATGATTATACTTCATTTATATACTAGATTTCAACCCTAAAGCAGATTTCCTGCACATCTGCACATTCCTGCAATTCTACCGTAATATTGCCATTATATCTCTGGGCAATCTGATTTGCCTGATACAATCCAAGTCCATGCCCTTCCTTGTTTTTCTTCGTTGTATAGCCTTTTTCGAAAAAACTGGAAATCTCACCCATCGTAAGTCCTCGAACCTTATTCTTAATTGCAAAGATTAGTTTATCCTCTTTTGCATCCAATATCATATCCACATCATTCAATTCTTCTGTACATGCTTCAAAGGCATTATCCACAAGAGTTCCTATGATTTCCACCAGTGAATGCTCCGATACCGAAGTAATAATCTGCTGATTCAACACCTGAATATCAACATCTATAAAGGACGGTGCGCTGATAATCTTACTGTATAAGAAGCCTGCAAGAATCTTATCTGATATACGAAGCAGTGCTGGATTACTCCTGCCCTTTACCTCATAGATTTCCTTACAATATGCCGACTGCGCCTTGACCAGTTCCTCATAATCATCAATCACAACATGCATATTTAAAATGGCATTCATGTGATTGTCAAATTCATGCTGTTTTGCACGGATATCTTTGGTCAGCTCCTCAAGAGGCTTAATATAGAGCTTATAAATCTTTAGCTCCTGTTCCTGCTGCTCATAAAAACTATAATTCTGAAACCAGTCAATAAAACCAAAAGCAATGACTGCAATCAGAATTCCAAAAAGGATAATCACTTTCATATCAAGTGTTCCACTCAAAGCCAAATCCACAAAAAGATAGACTGATAAAATCAACGCTACAATACAAAAGATTCGATATAAGAACTTCCTTCCAAACTCAGCCATGAAGTGCCTCCTTTATTTTAGATTTATAAGTTACACCTATTTCCGCCTCTGTTCCATTTTTCATATGTACGATTCCATTCACCAAATCCACATAATCGATATAATCACGATTGACCACAAACATTCTGTGGCATTGCAGAAACTGTTCTTGTGGCAATTTCTCCATAAGCTGCTTAATGGTCAGATATAACACTTTCATTTCTTCCTTGGCAAGCGTGATACTTACCCCTCTCGGTATTGCACGAATACATATAATATCCTTACAAAAAAGCTTGTAATTAATTCCTTCTTTCTTAATCAAAACAGATGGTTCACTTGCTTCTCCAGTCTGAAACAATACCTTATGAATTAGTCTTTGTATCTCCTCTTCCTGATAAGGCTTTATAATATATTGATAACAATGCAGTTCTCTGTATGCCTTAAGTTCCAGACTTGCAAGGGAAGTAATCATGACAATCGGCGTAAATGCATACTGCCTGATCTTACGAATTTCTCCTGCGAAAATAAGTCCTGATGTATCCTCTGCATCCTTTTCCTGTAAATTGATATCCAGCATGAACACGTGAAATGGTTCTTTGGCTTCCTGCAAAGCCTTTCTTGCATCTTCCAGACTGCTTACTGGTACAATCACTATATCTGATGATATCTTTTGTATCATTATCTGTAATGCCTTAAGACTATCCTGATTATCCTCAAGTATCATGATTCTTGTCATAAGTTTCCCCCTCATAACGAAAGGGTTAAATCATTTTCATGATTTAACCCTTTTATAAAATCAGTTTACAATAATCTATATTTTATTTCAACACTTCACCAATAGATTTTGCAAGTCCTGCCATTCCCTGAATCTCAGATGGAATGATAATCTTAGTTGCCTGTCCGTTAGCAGCCTTCTCAAACGCCTCAAGACTCTTAATCGTAAGAACTGCTTCGTCTGCACCAGCATCCTTTAATGCCTTGATACCTTCTGCATTTGCCATCTGCACGATACGGATAGCTTCTGCCTGACCTTCTGCTTCACGGATTTTTCTCTCCTTTTCTGCTTCTGCACGAAGGATTGCTGCCTGCTTCTCAGCCTCAGCTTCCAGAATTGCAGATTCCTTCTTACCTTCTGCTACAAGGATGCTTGACTTCTTCTCACCTTCTGCGATCGTAACGGCCTCACGTCTTTCACGTTCTGCCTTCATCTGCTTCTCCATAGCTGTTCTGATTGCTTCTGGTGGAATGATATTCTTAAGTTCTACACGGTTTACCTTAATTCCCCATGGGTCAGTTGCTACGTCAAGTGCAGATCTCATGTTTGTGTTGATGATTTCTCTTGATGTTAATGTCTGGTCAAGTTCCATCTCACCAATGATGTTACGAAGTGTAGTTGCTGTCAGCTTTTCAATCGCCATAATTGGGTTATCTACACCGTAAGCATACATCTTAGGGTCTGTAATCTGGAAAAATACAACCGTATCAATCTGCATGGTAACATTATCCTTGGTGATAACTGGCTGTGGTGGGAAGTCTACTACCTGTTCCTTTAAATTTACTTTCTTGGCAACTCTGTCAATGAAAGGAAGCTTAAAGTGTGGCACACCTGTTCCCCATACGGTATGGAATGCACCAAGTCTTTCTACTACATACGCATGTGCCTGTGGTACAAATTTAATATTACTTGCTATAATAACGATAATTAAGAAAAATAGTGTAAGAATCACTGCTGTCATACTGTCATCTCCTCCTCATACTGTTCAACAATTAATTTTACTCCTGAAATGTTTACAACCTTTGCAAGGCTTCCCGTTGCAATCTTGCTATCATCATCTGCTGCTCTGACGGTCCATTCCTGTCCATTTACAACGGCACATCCGGTTCCATTGATATTATCTACATCCTGAGTGATTCTTACTATCTTTCCGATAATGCCCTCATAATTGGTTTTCACTCTTTTGGATGTTATGTACTTCAAAGCAATAGGTCTTGTAAATACCACTAATACAAAAGATACTGCCAGGAACATCGATATCTGTAACACAGTACCACCACCAAGTGCTGATACAATCATTGCAACAATTGCTCCTCCTGCAAACCAGATTGTTGTTAATCCAACCGTTATAATCTCAATGACAATCAGGATAATCATCACTGCCAACCAAACCATTGCATCCATTCTAGTCCCCTCCTTTCTTCGTTCTCTCAATTTCTTGATGCATCCTTATCATACTGCATATTTCGATTTACTACAACGTTTTTTGCGCGAATGAAGTGATTTTCGTATTGAATAGATACTATTTTGACATGAAAAAAGTGCAGTTTTTCTGCACTTTTTAACACTTTATAAGTTCTCATGAAAGGTTCTTGCAATAACATCTGTCTGCTGTTCCGGTGTCAACTTAATGAAATTAACGGCATAGCCAGATACTCGAATTGTAAGCTGTGGATACTTTTCCGGATTCTTCTGTGCATCCAGAAGTGTATCTCGATTTAAAACATTGACATTCAGATGATGTCCCCCTTTTGTTGCGTAACCATCTAAAAGATTTACCAAATTATCAACCTGCTGTGTATTCTCCATCATATTAAAATCCTCCTCTATCAAAGACATTTCCTTTTTGTGATTTTAGTATAATGCTTTTCTATTTGTATTTCGGTAACATTTGTTACATTTTAAAATTTTGTATACAAATAATTGTACCTTATCCGCACATTGCCTCCAATTCGCTTCTGTCCACAATTTTAATCTGATTCTTACCGACTTCTATCAGACCTTCCTGCTGTAGCTTCATCAATTCTCTTGATAAAGAAGGCCTTGTTGTCCCCAGAAAATCTGCAAAAGCTTCCCGCTTCATATGCAATCGGATTATTTCATTTTCTGCCTTTTGTTCCACAAGCCATATCGCAATCCGCTCTCTTAATGTGGTTCCTGAAAGCAGATGCAGCTTTCTTGTCATAAAGAAATTCTTTTCCGATTGAATCTCTAACATATTCCTTGTAATCCTTTGATGATGCTTACAGGCATTCTGACAAAAGCTATAAAAAAAGCTCCACGGTATTTCCAATGTCCTTACCTTTCCCTGAGCAATGGCATCATACCAATAGCTTTCCGTATCTGAAAACAAGAACATTTCGCCAAATACTTCCCCCTCTTCTACCAGAAAAAGGACATCCCGCTTGCCGGATGCAAAATCCTTGGCAATCATGACACTTCCTTCCAGCACCAGAAATAACTTAGATGGCTTTTGTTCCTGCCTGAAAATATAATCCTCTGCCATATATTCTTTTTCCTGCGCTTTTGCACAGGCAAGCATTTCCTTTATTTCTTCCTCGCAAACATCCTGAAATAATTTATTCTGCAATAACCTCTTGTCCATATACCAATCCTTTTCCTTAAGCATAAAGTGTACAGAAAAAGGACTGCACATTTATGCACAGTCCTTATAACTATCTTTCCCGAAATGAATTACATCATTCCGCCCATTCCTGCACCGCCTGCTGGCATTGCCGGAACATCTTCCTTGATTGTAGCAACAACAGATTCTGTTGTAAGTAAAGTACTTGCAACGCTGCATGCGTTCTGTAAAGCACTTCTTGTAACCTTAGCTGGATCAAGAATACCAGCCTCTACCATGTTTACATACTCTTCCTTGTATGCATCAAATCCGAATCCAACTTCTGATTCCTTAACCTTGTTGATGATAACACTTCCTTCAAGACCAGCGTTAGAAGCAATCTTGAATAATGGAGCCTCAAGTGCCTTTAATACAATCTTAGCACCTGTCTTCTCATCACCCTCTAAGCTTTCCACAAGCTTAACAACTTCCTTGGATGCATGGATGTATGCAGAACCACCACCAGATACGATACCTTCTTCTACAGCAGCTCTTGTTGCATTTAAAGCATCTTCCATACGAAGCTTAGCTTCCTTCATTTCTGTTTCTGTCGCAGCACCTACACGGATAACAGCTACACCACCAGCAAGCTTAGCAAGTCTCTCCTGTAATTTTTCCTTATCGAAATCAGATGTTGTTTCCTCAACCTGCTTCTTAATCTGAGCAACTCTTGCTTCAATCTTAGCCTTGTCACCTTCACCATCAACGATGATTGTGTTCTCCTTCTGAACCTTAACAGACTTTGCACGTCCGCACTGCTCTAAAGTAGCTTCCTTTAAGTCAAGACCGAGCTCTTCGCTGATTACCTGACCACCTGTAAGGATTGCGATATCTTCAAGCATAGCCTTTCTTCTGTCGCCATATCCCGGAGCCTTAACAGCAACAACATTGAAAGTACCACGTAACTTATTAACGATTAATGTTGTAAGAGCCTCACCTTCAACATCCTCAGCGATGATCAATAACTTAGCGCCAGACTGTACAACCTGCTCTAATAATGGAAGGATTTCCTGAATGTTAGAAATCTTCTTATCTGTAATTAAGATGTATGGATTGTCAAGATTTGCTTCCATCTTATCCATATCTGTTGCCATGTATGCAGATACGTATCCTCTATCAAACTGCATACCCTCTACTAAGTCAAGCTCTGTCATCATAGTCTTTGACTCTTCGATTGTGATAACACCATCACCGGATACCTTTTCCATAGCATCTGCTACCATAGCACCTACTGTCTCATCACCAGCAGAGATTGTTGCAACCTTTGCGATATGCTCTTTGCCGTTAACCTTAGAGCTCATAGCCTTGATTGCTTCAACTGCTGTATCAGTTGCCTTCTTCATACCCTTTCTTAAAACGATTGGGTTAGCACCTGCTGCCAGGTTCTTCATACCTTCGTTGATCATTGCCTGAGCAAGAACAGTAGCTGTTGTAGTACCATCACCAGCAACATCATTTGTCTTTGTAGCAACTTCCTTAACAAGCTGTGCGCCCATGTTCTCGAAAGCATCCTCTAACTCGATTTCCTTTGCGATAGTTACACCATCATTTGTGATGAGTGGAGCACCAAAGGACTTATCTAATACTACATTTCTTCCTTTTGGTCCGATTGTAACACTTACAGTATCTGCTAACTTATTTACACCAGCTTCTAAAGCCTTACGTGCCTCTGCACCATATTTGATTTCCTTTGCCATGACTTATTCCTCCAAATCTATTCTAATTCTTTAGTGCACGTATTCAATTACGTGCATCCTTTATTCAACCTTACGGTATTCACGGCCGAATGGCCATCTGTAGTTATCCAGTTTACTGGATAACTGCTAAAATGTCATTCTGTCTAACAATGATGTATTCCACATCTTCAATCTTTACTTCTGTTCCTGAGTACTTGGAGTAAATTACCTGATCTCCAACCTTAACTTCCATCTTTACTTCCTTGCCATCAACAACTCCGCCTGGTCCTACTGCAATAACTTCTGCCTGCTGTGGCTTCTCTTTATTCTGTCCTGGTAAAACAATACCGGATTTTGTTGTTTCCTCTGCAACTAACTGCTTTAATACGACTCTGTCACCTAATGGTACTAACTTCATGATAATAGCCTCCTTATAAATGATATATAACCTGATGCACTCCCCGGCTCAACCGATGAACTGCAAGTTTGCCTTTTGTCTATCATTAGCACTCTTTTCTTTTGAGTGCTAACAGAACATATAATAATTTTTTCCTTACAGTTCTGCAACCAGATTTAGCTCTCATTATCTTTCATTTTCTTTTGTTTTTGATATTTTTTCTTTTCTTTTCTCTTATTTTTCGTATTTGGTTGACTTAATAATTATTTTAGATTTAATCCTTTTTCCAGTCTTTCGCGGTATCCAGGCGCCTTTTTCAACACCAGTTTATCCTCATACATCGCATACTCTGCATCCGAAAATACATCCTTAAAAGACTCATCTACATTTGTCTTCATAACACAGCCGATTGCAACGCTTGGCGCAAGAATCTGATCTTCATATTGAAGACATGCTTCCTGTACCTTTCTACAATACTCTCTGGCTTCCTCTTCCTCTGTCATAGGCAACATCACATGAAATGCATCTCCACCGATTCTTCCTATCACTGCCTGCTCATCGGCACAATCCTTTAAGATTCCTGCAACGGTTACAATCAGACGGTCGCTTTCCTCTTCTCCGAAATTGTCATGAACAAATAACCAGTCATTAATATTGACACAGATTACAGCTGTCGGAACTACCTCACGTTCCTTCAACAACTCCATATTTTTGATAAAGGAGCTCTTATTCAGTACGCCTGTAAGTGGGTCATTCTGCTCATCATATTTAGGCTGATATGCTTCCTTCTCAAGCTCCTGCTCCAGCTCGTCTATGTACACTGCCTGTTCACTGCTGATGTAAGACTTTTCACTGTAACCCTCCAATGTCTTAATATATGCATCTAACAGCGTTTTTACGACTTCAAGCTGCATTTCTTCTATGGCATCATACTTTGCATAAATATGACATACTGTACGTCCTTTTACTCGAATCTTGATTCCCGGTTTATTCACAACATCTGGCTTAAAATCGCCGAATTCTCCATGCACCTGAACAATCACACCATGTCGATTTGTCATCATGGTTGCTAGTCCAAAACTCACATGCAGCTGTCCCAAAAACTGACTGGCTGCCTCTAAATCAAATAAATCCTTTGGATTATAATTCTTACTATTCTGTTCGATTCTCTCTTTAAATGCTTTTTTTGTCTGTCCCATGAATATACCTCCTAACTTTATTCCTTTCAATGCCCCTAACCAAAATAAAATTTTTCTATTTCCGTATAATCTTCTCCTTCATTTAATTCTTTGAACATTTCTACATCCTCTTGCGGTCTAAAATACTCTCTCATATAAAAATTCACTAAAAGATTTGGATACTGTTTAAATGTTTCTGTTGTACGAAACCATTTTGCCACACGTTTCCCAATTTCTATCATCTTTCCCACGTGTGTTCTATACTCTTTTTCATATTGCTCATCTATATCATCGCCTTCCATTAATTTGAATTTACAATCTACCTCTTCTGAATAATCTTCTAGTCGCTTACTAAGTTCGGCAAATTCGTCCCAAATCTCCCACTCTTCTTCACAATATTTATAGTATATATAATCGTTCTCTTTCGACACATCTGCTTGTTTATTCAGATAAGAATATGTATTACAGATTAATCTGACAAAAGTAGTTATATCAGGGAAATATTGAATTGACATGATATACACATCATCCTTCCTATCCAATTTATTCCGCATTGTTTCTTCTACCGTTTTTTTAAAATCTTCCTCAAACTTTAAATAATCAAACATACTTCTGCTTTGTTGCCACTCACAGTGACATTAACCTCCTATTTCTCTTCCCGTGTACTATTTGTTACTACCAGTCCTACTTATTCTGGCAACTTTCACACATTATCTGCTTATTTTACCACAAAACAATATACTTTTCTATTAATACCTTGTATTTCTATGCTCACAACAGTTGAAAATCCTATACAGTTTATGATAGAATACCATTGTTTGGGCATTTTTAGCCCGGGAGTTTGACAGTTGCATTTTCAAAAAACACCTCGCAGGTCGCATAAAACCT
>CAYUKO010000128.1:0-10926 GCA_964445375.1 uncultured Roseburia sp. | reverse complement strand
GTTTTACACTTAACCGTGTTTCTCACACAATCCATTGACCTTTTGTCATTTTACTTATTTATCATGAATCTCGCTGTGTAATTCCTGTAAGGACTTTAACTCATTACATTCATGTGATTTTACATAATTGATACCTTCTGCGGTTGCCTTTGCAGCTGCAATCGTGGTAAAGTAAGGAATCTTAGCTTTGATAGCTGCTTTTCTTAAGTAGCTGTCTTCTGTAACGCTGTCTTTACCAATTGGAGTATTAACAACTAACTGAACCTCTCCATTTGTAATCATATCTGCAACGTTTGGACGGCCTTCGTATAACTTCTTAACCTTTGTTGCTTCAATTCCTTCAGAAGTAATCAAATCATAAGTACCACCAGTAGCAACGATATTGAAACCATTTTCCTTGAATGCCTTTGCTACTTCAACTACTTCATTCTTATCCTTGTCATTAACAGAGATAAGCACAGTTCCTTCTAATGGAAGCTTAGACTGACATCCTTCCTGAGCCTTATAGAATGCTTCACCATAAGACTGAGATAATCCAAGTACTTCACCTGTTGAACGCATTTCAGGTCCTAATACAGGGTCAACTTCCTGGAACATATTGAATGGGAATACCGCTTCCTTTACACCATAGTTTGGAATTACCTGTTCCTTCAAAGCTGGAACTGGTGAAGGACGACCTGTAATTTCTGATGTAATGATATCCGTTGCGATAGGTACCATACGAATATTACATACCTTAGATACCAAAGGTACTGTACGGGATGCTCTTGGGTTTGCTTCCAGAACATAAACCTTGCCATTTTCGATAGCATACTGCATATTCATAAGACCCTTAACATGCATCTCTTCTGCGATCTTTCTTGTATATTCCTTAATTGTTTCTACATTTTCAGGAGTGATGTGAACCGATGGAATGATACAAGCAGAGTCACCTGAGTGAATACCTGCAAGCTCAATATGCTCCATAACAGCTGGTACGAATGCATGTGTACCATCACTGATAGCATCTGCTTCACACTCTAATGCGTGATTCAAGAAACGGTCAATCAGGATAGGACGATCCGGTGTAACACCTACTGCCGCCTTCATATATCCTGTCATGCTCTCGTCATCATAGACAACTTCCATACCACGTCCGCCTAATACATAAGAAGGACGTACCATTACCGGATAACCAATCTTGTTAGCAATTTCTACTGCTTCTTCTACTGTTGTAGCCATTCCTGATTCTGGCATAGGAATCTCAAGCTTCTCCATCATTTCACGGAAAAGGTCACGGTCTTCTGCTAAATCAATAACAGAAGGAGCGGTACCAAGAATCTTAACACCATTCTTTTCAAGCTCTGCAGCAAGATTTAATGGAGTCTGACCACCAAACTGAGCGATAACACCAACAGGATTTTCTTTCTTATAGATACTTAAAACATCTTCTAAAGTTAATGGCTCAAAGTATAACTTATCAGAAGTATCATAATCCGTTGATACTGTCTCTGGATTACAGTTTACGATAATTGTTTCAAATCCAAGCTTCTTTAATGCAAGTGCTGCGTGTACACAACAGTAGTCGAACTCGATACCCTGTCCGATACGGTTAGGACCACCGCCCAAAATCATAATCTTCTGCTTATCTGTATTTACCGGATTCTTGTCAGGCGCATTGTATGTTGAATAATAGTATGCACTATTCTCTGTTCCACTTACATGAACACCTTCCCAAGCTTCTTCAATACCAATTTCAATACGACGATTGCGGATAGATTCTTCAGAAATCTCTAATAACTGGCTCAAGTACTTGTCAGAGAAACCATTCTTCTTTGCAGAAGTCAGCATTTCATCACTAATCATGCTGCCTTTGCACTTCATAATTGCTTCTTCTTCCTCTACTAATTCCTTCATCTGCTCGATAAAGTATGCCTTTACCTTTGTGATTTCCTGAATCTCTTCTACAGTCGCACCCTTACGAAGTGCCTCATACATCTGGAAATGACGCTCACTGGATGCTGTAGCAAGTCTACGAAGTAATTCTTCCTTGCTTAATGTATCGAAATCCTTAGCATGTCCAAGACCATAACGACCTGTTTCCAAAGAACGAATTGCTTTCTGGAAAGCTTCCTTATAAGTCTTACCGATACTCATAACTTCGCCTACTGCACGCATCTGTGTTCCAAGCTTATCTTCAACACCCTTGAACTTCTCAAAAGCCCAACGAGCAAACTTGATTACGACATAATCTCCATCTGGAACATACTTATCAAGTGTTCCGTACTTACCACATGGAATGTCCTTTAAGGTAAGTCCAGCTGCAAGCATAGCAGATACTAAAGCGATTGGGAATCCAGTAGCCTTAGATGCTAATGCAGAGGAACGGGATGTACGTGGATTAATTTCAATAACAATAATACGATCTGTAACAGGATCATGTGCGAACTGTACATTCGTTCCACCGATTACCTGTACGGACTCAACGATTTTATATGCCTGCTCCTGCAATCTCTTCTGGCATTCCTCTGAGATTGTAAGCATAGGTGCTGAACAGAAAGAATCACCTGTGTGTACGCCAAGTGGATCAATATTTTCAATGAAACATACAGTAATGATGTTGTTATCAGCGTCACGAACAACCTCTAACTCCAACTCTTCCCAGCCAAGAATAGATTCTTCTACTAAAACCTGACCTACAAGACTTGCTTTCAAGCCTCTTGCACATACTGTCTGCAACTCTTCCTTATTATATACAAGACCACCGCCTGCACCACCCATAGTGTATGCCGGACGTAAAACAACCGGATAACCAAGCTTATCAGCAATAGCAAGTGCTTCATCAACAGAATAAGCTACTTCACTACGAGCCATTTCAATTCCAAGCTTGTCCATGGTCTTCTTGAACTCGATACGGTCCTCACCACGCTCAATAGCATCTACCTGAACACCGATTACTTCAACGTTATATTTTTCAAGGATACCAGCCTTATTTAATTCTGAACATAAGTTAAGTCCAGACTGTCCACCTAAGTTAGGAAGCAATGCATCTGGACGTTCCTTAGCAATAATCTGCTCAAGACGTTCCACGTTTAACGGCTCAATGTAAGTAACATCTGCTGTTTCCGGGTCTGTCATAATAGTTGCTGGGTTAGAGTTTACAAGTACAATCTCGTATCCTAACTTACGAAGTGCTTTACAAGCCTGAGTTCCTGAATAATCAAACTCACAAGCCTGTCCGATAATAATTGGGCCTGAACCAATAATTAAAATCTTATTAATATCCGATCTCTTTGGCATGAGAATTCCTCCTGAATCATATATTTTTTCTCATTTCGGATTATTGTATCATTATACAACAACTGCTGTCAATTTCTATTGTGCAGGAAATTAAAACTTTTCTTTTATTATAATGTACCAACGGTTTTATTTTCGATACATTCCTATCTTATGCATATTATAATAATACGAAACGATTAGGATTAAGTCTGCAAATAACCACGCTGTTATCTCACCCCAATAGATACCATGACTTCCTATAAATTTTGTTAATATAATGGCACATAGAAGTCTCATTGTCAGTTGTGCGAAACTTGATATCATTGGAATCATTGAGTTATTGATTCCCTGCAATGCAGCCCTGATAATATACAAAATATATAAAAATGGGAAAAAGATTGCTAATATCTTAAGATAACGATAACCATACTCTATCACTTTATATGCCATGTCCGAAGGATCTATAAATAACCACATGATTTCTTTGCCTCCACAAATCATGATGCAAGAGCAAATAAATGAAGTTATCACCCCAATTACCAGGCTTGAACGAACCCCTTTTTTAATTCTTTGATACTTATTGGCTCCATAATTTTGTGAAACATAAGTTGCAACTGCCAAACCATATGACGATGCTGCAATTTCTAAAAGTGCATATAACTTTCCTGCGACTGTATATCCTGTAAGAAATGGGATTTCATATTGATTGATTCTATTTACAACAATTAAGCCACCAATAGCCGTTATGACACTCTGCATTGCCATAGGAAGACCAATAAACATCAATTGTTTTACGGTGCCTTTTTCTTTATATGTTTCAGATTTAATCCTTTGTGTTTTTCTTCCTTTGTTAACATGATATCCACATATCATCATCACGATAAATTCTGAGATAATGGTACCGCAAGCAGCGCCAATTATTCCAATGTTTAAAACAAAAACAAAGAGTATATCCAAAATAATGTTGCATACGGATGAAACGGTCATTGCCGTCAAATAAATCCTGCTGTTACCTCGACACCTCAATGTAGCAGCAAAAAATTGATAAAATATCAAAAACGGCAATCCCCCAAAAATAATATTTACATATTGTTTTGCATAGCAAAAAACTTCCTCTTTTGTACCGATAAGCTCTAATAATATATCAGATATCGCTACTAATAAAATGACAAGTACCATTGACAGTACAAAACATATCTTTTTTGATTTTTGATAATATGCCTCAAAAGCCTGTTCATCTTTTTCACCATACTTATTGCCAAGTATGACGGAAAAACCTTGAATTAAGCCAATTACAAAACCTTGCACTAAGAAAATCAACCATTCTGTTCCTCCAATCGCAGCCAGACCCAATGGTCCGATTTTCTTACCAATTATCATGCTATCAACCACCATATATAGTTGCTGGAATATATTTCCGATTATTAATGAAAAAGAAAATGTTCCAATTAATATAAACGGATTCCCCGTAGTCATATCCTTATCATGATTCATCCTTTTGCTTCTCCTTAAAATACTTTTTAAAACTGTTTTAATAATACTTTGCTCTATTTCTTTTGTCAATTATTTTTACTTCTTAATAAAAGAACGCAGACATTACTGCCTGCGTTCCATAAAGTACGGATTGTCCTTTCTTTTTATTCTGATAAAATTAACTCCTCTGCCATTTGGAATAATACCTCTGGTTCTGTCTTACCATGAGCATTCATAATACTATAGTAAATACCATCCTGTACCCACGTAACGTGGGAAACAAAACCTTCAGATATTGGATCTTCTCCACCTTCTGATATAAAATAATCATCACGTTCCATATTTATTTTATCTTCCTCTGTTGGTTCATAACCTGCCGGAACCCATTTATAGGTATCTGTCTTATACGTTACTTCAATATCTTCAATACTCTTGGTTAAGTCTGGTTCTCTTTCTTCATAAGACTGTGCATTTTCTTCTCGTTCAACATGAATAGATAATGTATCTTCGCCATCTTTCTTATAAGTAAAAGCAATATCCTTATAATGCGTCATCGCATTTCCATTCTCATCGTAGCCCGTATTATTTGTAATGGTCATGTCTGAAAACTGATACCCATTCTGAAACTGTTCTATTGCCTTAACTGAAAAACCTACTTCTGCCTCTAGTTCTCCCAGCTTTGTAAAATCCTTTTCACCGCTTGACCATGACCATGCAGATGTATAGCTTATAATCCCCGATGAGGCTAATCCCACTGTTCCCAGCAACATGCAACATGCAGCTACTAATAACACTGTCTTCTTAACCTTAAATTTCTTCATTTTCCTGCCCTCCAGTTCTTGTTTTAACTTCTGATTGATTTCTTTATCAGGCGTTACAGGAGAAAGGGCCTGTTTTAACATCTGATCTATTTTTTCTTTATTTATCATATCCTGCAACCTCCAGTTTTTCTTTTAATAATATTCTCGCCTTATGCAACCGGCTTTTCACGGTTCCTTCCGGTAATTTTAAGCATGCAGCAATCTCCCTTGTAGAAAGCTCTGATGTATAATATAAGTATAAAAGA
This sequence comes from uncultured Roseburia sp., assembly GCA_964445375.1. Taxonomy (GTDB): domain Bacteria; phylum Bacillota; class Clostridia; order Lachnospirales; family Lachnospiraceae; genus COE1. The sequence goes on along the minus strand of CAYUKO010000128.1, from coordinate 5,129 downwards.
ATCTGATATTTTTGCGAAAGCTCTTGTATAGATGAGCGTACCAATGCATTTTGCTCTTTTTGCAGTAATCTTTCTTCTGGCAAAGAATCATCCAGATTGCTCGGGATGTTCTGATACTCATCCTTCTCTTCCAGACTTTCCATTCCCGCAATCCGCTGTCTCCATGCATATTTTCTTCGCTTATTTTTCCATAATTTAATCGCAATGGATAATAGAAAACTTCTAGGATTCTGGTTTACATCCACCTTTTCCATAAGCTCTACCGCCTTCAAAAAGGTATCCTGATATAATTCTTCCCCCTCTTGGATACTTCCTGTTGCGTATCTACAAAAGCTGTAGATATCTTTTCCATATTGATCAATACATTGCTCCAGTTCTGCAATTGTCATGCTGCTACTCCTTCATTTGCTGTCTTAGACGTCTAAGATCAATCCTTGAGTTTTTCTCAAGGATTAACCCTTTCATAAGGTATATTGTAATAAAATAAGATTTGGTTCCATATTTTACAAAAAAATGCCAATGAATTAATCACTGGCATTTTAACATTATCATATAAACATTTCAACGCATGCAAAACATCCTATAACCCTAGGCTTCTTTCATCTTCTGAATAATATTCTTATTCGCATGTATCATCAAAATAACTGCTACGAATAAAGCAACCGCTTCTGCAATCGGGAACGCAAACCAGATCATAAAAGTTGCATTTGCGCACTTTGAAAAAGCCCATGCAAGTGGTAATACAACAATGCAAAGTCGTAACACGGATACTACTAATGAGCTGATACCACAGCCTAACGCCTGAAATACACCCTGAATGGCAATATTTCCACCAGCAAATAAAAATCCGGCTGCAATGATTCTGGTTGCAAGAATACATAAGCTTTCTGTTTCCGCTGACATGGCAAATAATCCAATCAATGGCTCTGCAAAAAGCTCTAATCCTATGATTCCCACAAGCATGATTACTTCTATATATAATGTACCATAAAAGATACCCTGTTTCACTCGTTTCTTATCACCCATACCGTAATTAAATGAAACCATTGGAGTGATGGCATCACGAAGTCCAAAGCCTGCAAAGAAAATAAACTGCTGAATCTTATAGAAAATACCATACGCTGTTACCGCGGCCGCAGATACAGCACCAAAAATAATATTGACTCCATAAGTCATAAATGACATTAATGCCTGCATAATGATTGCTGGTAAGCCAACAGCATAGATTTCCTTGATAATCGTAAAATCAAGTTTTAAATACTTGAAACCAGAAGCTACTTCTTTGTTTTTCGAATAATGGAAATACATCGCAACCAGCATAGAAACTACCTGTCCAATTACCGTCGCATAAGCAGCGCCTTCAATTCCCATTTCAGGACAGCCAAAATAACCAAAAATCATAATCGGATCTAATATAATGTTCGTAATCGCTCCTGCAACCTGTGCTATTGTTGAATAAACAGTCTTACCCGTTGACTGCAATAGTTTTTCATAGATGGAAAACATCACAATACCAAAGGATAACACAGTACAAATGCCAAGATACGAATTGCCCATTTCCAATATAATCGAATCGTTCGTCTGACTGCTTATATATGCTTCTACACCTGTCAGTCCAAAAATCAAAAATACAATATAGATGATAATTCCCAAGGCAACACCATTTCCGGCTACCTTTGCGACCATTTCCTTATTCTTCTGTCCAAGACGCATTGCCAGTAATGCATTTACACCAACACCAGTACCAATTCCGAATGCGATAATTAACATCTGCACCGGAAATGCCAGCGTAAGCGCATTTACAGCATATTCGCCCATATTGGTAATACCATTTACATCTGGAATTCTTGCAACAAACATACTATCTACAATATTATAGCACGCCTGCAAAACCATAGATAAAATCATTGGAATTCCCATACTTAACATTACTTTTGGAACAGAACCTGTTCCCATCTTATTCATTGTCATTTCTTTACTCATTACAACAACCATGCCTTTCTACTATTTTATAACGAAAAAAAGCGCAAATCCATTGATCTGGATTTACGCTTTCGCTACTCGACTTTCCTATTTTATATTCGTTTTTTTATTTTGTCAAAAGGAAATTTTCAACATTTTTTATTTAAGTCTTCCCATACCTGTTCAAACAACCCATGTACCCAACTGTACTGATCATTTGTTTCATAATGCCGGTAAGTTCCTTCTATCATCATAATGATATATAGATACACATCATACCACATACAGCGAATCTGCTGGCTTTCTGTCAAAGCCTCCACTCCATATCCTTCTAAAAAACCTTTTTTAACAGAATGCATACGGAATCTGTCCTCCATCAAGCCTTCTGCCCACATAGCTCTCTCCCAATCAATCATACCAACCAGCTTTTCATCTTTAACAAATATATTTCCATCCCATGAATCAAAATGAATAAGATACGGTTTGGTTACTTCTTCAAAATGTTCTTTATGCTTTTTCAGCAGCTCTAATACCTCTTCGTAAGGTACTCCTATTGGCACAGATACACTAATTCCGTCCTCAATAACACTATTTACCATAATATAAAATGCATCAAACCAATTATCCTTTTGATACTCTTCCATCCAGAAATGGCCAAAACGCTGCCCCTGAATCTGATTTAGCTCATGCAGATAATGTCCTATCTCTGCATCTATCTTCTCCTGCTTTTTCTCAGCTAATCCTATCTTCGTAATGTGATAACCCTCACCATCCAGCTTCTCCATCATAAAATATTCGCCGCTACAAATCTCACGGCTATCATCATAAAAATAGACCTTCGGAACTCCCCATATTCCCTTTTGTGATGCTAACTCCATAGCACTTACTTCTGTTCTCATCATTCCCCGCTCACAAGACATCATTCTGATATCCTTCTGAGGTCCAACCTTTAACATTACTCTGTCATTTCCATCCAAAGTAAGTTCATATGCTATATTACAAAATCCTTCCGGCATCTCTTTAAAAGCCACCAGCTCTCTTTCTTGTCCAAAAGCCTGTTTTACCATTTTACATAATGTTTTTCTGCATTGCTTGTTCTTTGTAATATTTCCCATTATCCCCTTTTCCTCCTGTCTTTTTACACAAGCTTATTTAGTTTATTCTAACATGTATATCGTTGAAAATTTAACATACATAATTAGAGAGATACCATGCAATTATTTCATATAAAAAGGGGATTTCCTTATCGTAATACTATTAATATCTTCTTAATTCTACAAGTATTCTTTCTACTTGATTAATTGCCTCATTTACCTGTCTTCTTGCTTCACCAATTTTTGATTGAACCAAATAATCCGCCACAATTCCATCAAAGAAAAAGTCAGCAAAGCTTAAAAATCCACCTACATCTACTTTCATATCAAGCGTAATGTATACATCCCGTAACTCTCTCTGAAATACCTGCAAATCGTACTTTGCTTTTTCCATGCAGGTAGATGCATTTCCCATCTTCGAATGCTTGATCACATCTGTAATAAATCCTCCACCAAGCATATCGAAAATACCCCAATTTCTCGCACTATCCAGATTACTTTTTGCTTCTCGTAAGCTATACAGAGCTCTTTCTCCTGCTTGAATTGCTTCTCTCACTTCTTTATTCATCATGTTATTATTCATATGATATTCTCCTTGTCTAAGTTACAAAACTTTTTTATTTTGGTCATGTTTCATGAGAAATAAAAAAGACCTTTATCACGACCATTGTCATAATAAAAGTCTTGCTATCTCATTTGATACGGATGCCATTTGGCATCGGTTGACGATTTCAAATACATCTTTTTAGATGTTTAGCTACTCCCTTTTATTGGATTGATGAAATATAACATACCATTCTATTTCCGTCAATAGTTTCTTCATTTTTTATTATTCTTTTTTATTATTCTTACTTATATTCTGCAACATCACACTAAATGCCCATATCAAACTGATTCCGCAGGCAATTGCAAGTGCATATTCTATCGTTAAATAACCATACTTTTTTGCAATATCCCAATCATTTTGTACCACATTGCTCATTGTATAATACAACGTACTTCCTGGAATTGCTGGTACTACTGCTGGAACAAGAAATAACGTTGCCGGTGCTTTCTTTATTCTTGCCAGAATTTCTGCATATAAAGCAGCAAATGAAGACGCAAGCAAACATGGAACAAACACTCCATCAAAGAAATGCATTACAATTAAATACATTCCCCAACATAACAAACCTCCCATAGAAGCCGGTAACAAAAGCTGTCTTCGCAGACGAAATAACAACGAATAGCCTAAAGATCCTATAAAAGCAGTAATCAATTGTAATATCATTGTGCTCATCTCAACCTCCAATCAAGCGAATTGCAAGCATAAATCCACAAGCAATAGATCCAGCCCAAAGAAGACTTTCTATCAATCTCATAACTCCCGATATCGTATCACCGACCAAAATATCTCTCACAGAATTAGTCATCGCAATCCCCGGAATCAGAAGCATAATATCTCCAATCATAATCTTATCTGCATGCACGAATGGACAACATTTTGAGAATAAACAGATACCAACACCTGTCAGAAAAGAACACAATAAGTTGAAAATGACATTATTAGGACATATCGGCTTTATTTTCTTTTGCAAAAAGCAAATAAACAGTCCAAAAGCAGCCGCACTTATTCCATCCCAAACAGCTCCTCCGAAAAATATAGCAAAACTTCCTGACGCTAATACACTTCCCAATAGAATCTGTGATTGTGACGGCTTTTTATTAAGATATTCTATCTCTTTTCTTAACTCATTTATTGAAAGAGTCTTCTCACAACAAATACGACTAAGTTTATTTAATGCCTCTAGTTTTTCGAAATCCGTACCAGACTCCTCCATAATTCTGCGCGTCTGCGTAACCTTGCGTCCATCTGAAAATGCCATCGTAACCACAATACTTGATGTAATTACAAAAACATTCATTTTTGTAGCACCATAAGCAATTCCCATACGAACTATGGTATCTTCCACTCTCTTAATTTCCGCGCCCGCTCGTAACATCATTTCTCCTATATTTAAGAATTCATGTAATAATTCATTCAATTCTTCTGTTTCAAATGCAATATCCATAAAATCGTATACCCCTGTGTTC
>CAYUKO010000127.1:0-11158 GCA_964445375.1 uncultured Roseburia sp. | reverse complement strand
TTCATAAGGTTACTTCTTGTTAAATACTCATTCGCAGAGAATACTCCATTTGCATTCTCACCAGGAATACCCATGAACTTAGGAAGACCTGCACCTGAACCGATAAATACCGCTTCAAAGCCTTCCTCTTCCATTAACTCATCGATTGTAATAGACTTACCAACGATAACATTCTTCTCGATCTTAACGCCAAGAGACTCTACATTCTCGATTTCCTTCTTAACTACAGCATCCTTTGGAAGTCTGAATTCAGGAATACCGTAAACAAGTACTCCACCTGCCTCATGTAATGCTTCAAAGATTGTTACATCATATCCAAGCTTTGCAAGGTCTCCGGCACATGTAAGACCAGCAGGGCCAGAACCAATTACTGCAACCTTCTTACCAAGCTTTTCCTTTGCTGGTGTAGGCTTGATTCCATTCTCTCTAGCCCAGTCAGCAACAAATCTTTCCAACTTACCAATAGAAATTGCATCACCCTTAATACCTCTGATACACTTTCCTTCACACTGGCTTTCCTGTGGGCATACACGACCACATACAGCTGGCAAAGCTGAAGATTCACTGATAATCTGATAAGCAGCTTCGATATTTCCAAGTTTAACCTGCTCGATAAATGCAGGAATATTAATAGAAACAGGACAGCCCTTCATACACTGTGCATTCTTACAGTTAATACAACGCTCTGCTTCACACATTGCTTCTTCCATATTATATCCAAGACAAACCTCATCAAAGTTCTTTGCTCTGACAGCTGCCTCCTGTTCACGTACTGGTACTTTATTTAAAACGTCCATTTATAAAACCCATATCCTTTCCAAAATATTAGTCGTTGCAATTTCCACATCCACCGTGATGTGTATCGCCTTCCTGTAACTTCAACATAGCTCTTCCTTCAGCTGTCTTATAAATCTGCTGACGCTTCATAGCCTCATCGAAGTTAACAAGATGTCCATCAAATTCCGGACCATCAACACATGCAAACTTTACCTTATCGCCAACGGTTACACGACATGCTCCACACATACCAGTACCATCAACCATAATAGGATTCAGGCTGACAATAGTAGGAATACCAAGTTCCTTTGTCAATTTACAAACAAATTTCATCATAATCATAGGACCAATGGCTACACAAAGGTCATACTTCTTACCTTCATCTACAAGATCCTGAATAGTCTGAGTAACCATACCCTTTCTTCCGTAAGAACCATCATCTGTTGTTACATAAAGATTTCCTGCAACAGCTTTCATTTCATCCTCAAGGATTAATAAATCATGATTCTTTGCTCCAACGATAACATCAGCATTTACTCCATTCTCATGAAGCCACTTAACCTGTGGATAAACAGGTGCAGTACCTACACCACCAGCTACAAATAAAATATTCTTCTTAGCAAGTTCTTCTTTTTCCTCATTTACTAATTCGGAAGGACATCCAAGAGGTCCTACGAAATCATGGAATGTATCGCCTGCTTTTAAAGCTGACATTCTTGTAGTCTCAGCTCCAACTGTCTGGAACACGATGGTAACTGTTCCCTTTTCTCTATCATAATCACAAATTGTAAGTGGAATTCTCTCTCCATCCTCATCCATTCTTACAATAATAAACTGTCCTGGCTGACAATTCTTTGCTACACGTGGTGCTTCCACTACCATCCAGAAAATATTCGTGGTAAGCTCCTTTGCTTCTAATATCTGGTACATATGACTCCTCCTGTTATTTTTTTCACACATCTTTCTTATTGTAATGTAAACAACTTATAATTTCAACTTCTTTTTCTTTGAATTCTTCGGTTTTTCGTGGTTTTTTGCTATTCTGTCAAAGCTTTCAGCGTATATTTGCCTTCTCCTATCTTTCTGGCTGTATATAAATCTGCTGTCTGAGTATTAATTGCATACATATTATTCGTTTCATGAGTCTTACCTGTTGTATCTATATATTCCTCATGAACAATATAATATATAACTCCATCCATCTCAACTACCGTTCTCACATCGTAGTTATTCACTCCCAAACGGTTTGGCACATGCCCATCTAAATCAAGCAATGTTCCATTCGCCCAAAGATTATTCTTTAATACCTGTAACGCAAGCGTTGTTGAGAAATTAGCGTTTATTGACAACTGAAAAGTTCTCTTTGCAATCGAACTTTGCACTCCTGCATCATTAATCGCCACAATTGCAAAATTACTTACTCCATACGGCATCTCAATCGGTTCCGTATAACGCGTGCTCTTTTCTGTAGGAACCGTTCCATCCATGGTATAGAATATTTTTGTGTCATCTGCATGATAGATTTCTATCATCTGCGGTTCCGAATAGCTCCCACTTTCCAGACTAATGTCCGGTTCGTTTGGAACCGATAGATTAATATAATACGTTTTGGTTATGATATCACTTTCAATACCATACATATTTACAAACAGCGCCTTAATGATATAATCACCAGATTCCAAAAGAATCGGTGTTTCATAAACCATAGAATTCTTATTTGGCGTTGAACCATCAAGGGTATAGTATACAAATCCCTCCGTATTTCCTTTCAAGGTAACAGAAATTAACTCATCGTATACGCCCTCTTCTTTATTAAAAACAGGTTGTAATGCTGCATACTTATTATATTTTGAAACAATTCGTTCAACATCGCAATTCTTGAGCACATCACCCATTTTTACATAATCCTGCCTTGCCTCTAAAATTTTCAGAAGCAAATTATAGATATCTTCTTTTCTACCTGATTTATCATCTGACTCCAGTTTCAAGAGTTCTTCAAGCACAAGAATTGCGCTCTGGCTCTGTCCACTCTTATCATAATATTTTGCCAGTAGGAAACGAGCATCAACATCCGTTGGATTCAGTGCAATCGCTCGTTCCAGATAAATGACTGCTTCATCATAGTGATCTGTTGTTGCACATTCCACAGCCTTATTGTACTGATACTCATATGAATTCTTCTGTACGGATTTTACTGCAAATTGAATGACAACAACCAGCAGAATAATAGCCACAATAACAAGCGCAAAAAAGGGAAGGATTTTTCTTCCCCTTTTTATGCTTTTGTTTTCTTCTGATGAAAAATAATCTCGTAAATGTTCTTTCAAATCATCTTCCTCGAGAAAATCTTCTGGATCTTCTTCCGCATCATGAAGAGATATATCTTCCATCACATTACTCAAATTCTTATGTAACTCTGCTTCCAATTCTATGTCAAATTCCGGTACTATTGTAACCTCTTCACCACAGAATTCGCAAAGTAGCTTCCCCTCTTCTATCTCTCTTCCGCATCTTGGACATTTCATGTTCAGATACACTCCCTACCAGCCTTAAATGTCGTATTAGAATAGCCCTGTAATCACACCATCATCTGTCACATCAATCTGATATGCTGCCGGTTCCTTTGGCAGACCTGGCATAGTCATGATAGCACCTGTTAAGGCAACTACGAATCCTGCACCAGCTGATACATAAACCTCTCTGATATTCAATGTAAAATCTTTTGGTCTTCCAAGTAAAGTTGGGTCATCAGACAAAGAGTACTGGTTCTTTGCCATACAAATAGGAAGTTCTGCAAATCCCTGACTTTCTAATCTATCAATCTGTTTTGCAGCAGCAGGTGAAAATACAACATCACTTGCTCCGTAGATTTCTTTCGCAATACAACTAATCTTTTCACGAATTGATAATTTTAAATCATAGATTGGCGCAAAATGGCTTTCTTTTGTCTCTAACGTATTAAGTACTGCATTCGCAAGCTCAATACCGCCTTCTCCACCTTTTTCCCATACTTCTGACAATGCGAAATCACAATTTCTTTCCTGACAAAACTCTCTTACAAATGCAATTTCTGCATCTGTGTCAGAAACAAACGCATTCAAAGTAACAACAACCGGAACACCGTACTTCTGGAGATTTTCAATATGCTTCTCCAGGTTAACAATACCCTTCTTAAGTGCCTCAAGATTCTCCGTATTCAAATCCTTCTTAGCAACACCACCGTTGTATTTTAACGCACGAATGGTTGCAACTAAAACAACTGCATCCGGTGCCAGTCCTGCCTGACGACATTTAATATCAAAGAACTTCTCAGCTCCAAGGTCAGCTCCAAATCCCGCTTCTGTTACAACATAATCTGCCATTTTTAAAGCAGCCTTTGTTGCTCTTACACTGTTACATCCATGTGCAATATTGGCAAATGGTCCTCCATGCACGATAGCAGGAGTATGCTCCAAAGTCTGAATCAGGTTTGGCTTAATAGCATCCTTTAACAATGCTGCCATTGCGCCTGTTGCCTTAATCTGTCCTGCTGTAACAGGTTCTCCAGCAAAATTGTATGCAACAACCATGCGGTCAAGTCTTCTCTTTAAGTCTTCCATGTCTTCTGCAAGACATAAAACAGCCATAATTTCAGAAGCAACTGTTATTACAAAATGGTCTTCTCTTACAACACCATCCATCTTGCTTCCCATACCTACAACAACATTTCTAAGTACACGGTCATTCATATCAAGACATCTCTTCCAGATAACTTGTCTTGTATCAATACCAAGTTCATTTCCCTGCTGAATATGATTATCCAATAAAGCTGCACACAAGTTATTAGCAGATGTAATGGCATGAAAATCACCGGTAAAATGCAGATTCAAATCTTCCATTGGTACAACCTGAGCCATACCACCGCCTGCGGCACCACCTTTGATACCAAAGCAAGGACCAAGAGACGGCTCACGAAGTGCGATAACAGCCTTCTTACCAAGCTTTCCAAATGCCTGACCAAGTCCGACACTTGTTGTTGTCTTTCCTTCACCCGCTGGTGTCGGGTTGATCGCTGTAACAAGAATCAGCTTACCATTTTTATTTCCTTCTATTTTCTGCAGATATTCATCCGAAATCTTTGCCTTATATTTTCCATACAGTTCCAAATCGTCCATTGTCATATCCATTGCTTTGGCAACTTCTGTTATTGGCATTAACTCCGCTTCCTGTGCAATTTCAATATCTGTTTTCATAATCTGGTTCTCCTCTTTATCTTCGTATATATACCTCTGAGTTACATTAGTAAAATTTTAACAATATAAGCCTAAAAAGGCAATATAAAAAACAACTAATATTTTACAAAAACTACACAGATTCTTCTAGATAATTCTCAAATTGCTCCATACTCATTAGTATTTTTCTTGGTTTTGTGCCTTCTTCTGCTCCAACGACACCAGCTTCTTCTAATTGATCGACAATTCTGGCAGCCCTGTTAAAGCCAATTTTGAATACTCTCTGAAGCATTCCAATCGATGCCTTGTCTTTCTCAATGACGAATTTTCCTGCATCCGCAAAATATTCATCAACATCACTACCGCCACTGCTTATCGATGCACCGGATCCACCTGAAGTCTGCATTGTTTTTATCTTTTCTTCTACATCAACACTGTATGTATTTCCCAGCATCTGGTTTTTCAGGAATTCCACAACATCGGATACTTCTGAATCCGATACAAAAGCTCCTTGAATTCTTGCCGGTTTTGCATATCCCTGCGGATAGAACAGCATATCACCCTTTCCTAAGAGTTTCTCTGCTCCATTTACATCAAGAATAGTTCTTGAATCAACACCACTTGATACACTAAAAGCAACACGGCTTGGCATATTGGCCTTAATTAATCCAGTAATGACATCAACGGAAGGTCTTTGTGTCGCAATAATCAAATGGATTCCTGCTGCTCTTGCAAGCTGTGCTAAACGACAAATACTTTCTTCCACTTCATTTGCTGCTACCATCATTAAGTCTGCAAGCTCATCTACAATAATAACAAGCTGCGGCATTTTCTGAAGTGGTTCTCCCTCCGGTGACAGCTTTCCTGCTTCAACAGCCTTATTAAAACCTTTTAAATCCCTGACATTCAAATCAGCAAATTTTTTATATCGCTCCATCATTTCTGCAACCGCCCAATTAAGAGCAGCAGATGCCTTTTTCGGATCTGTCACGACTGGAATCATCAAATGTGGAATTCCATTGTATACACTAAGTTCAACCACCTTCGGGTCAATCATAATCAGTTTTACATCTGACGGATCTGCCTTGTATAAAATACTCATGATAATCGTATTGATACATACGGATTTACCCGAACCGGTAGCACCCGCAATAAGCATATGAGGCATCTTAGCAATATCCGCAACAACAACTTGTCCACCAATATCCTTACCTACTGCAAAACAGATATTAGAAGCAAACTTCTTAAATTCATTGGATTCCAGCAAGTCCCTTAATGCAACCGCACTGTTTTCCTTATTTGGAACTTCTATACCAACCGCAGCCTTTCCGGGAATTGGTGCTTCGATACGAATATCTGTTGCCGCAAGATTCAGCTTAATATCATCCGCAAGACCAACTATCTTACTTACCTTTACGCCTTGCTCCGGTTGTAATTCATAACGAGTTACGGAAGGACCCTGACTAATATCTGTGATCGTTACTTTTACGCCAAAGTTCTGTAAAGTCCGTTGAAGACGAAATGCCGTTTCCTTCAACTGCATCGGTGAATCACCTTTTGCTCCCTCACCCTTTTTCAATAAAGAGATTGGTGGGAATACATATTGTCTCTTTAACTCTTTATTCTCCTGAATCTGCTGCTCTATTGTCTCTTCCTGCTTTGAAGTATCCTTTGTTTCCGGTGTTTCAGCCTTTCTCGCAACAGGTCTTTGTCTTGGTGAAGTCTCTGTAACTGGTTCCGGCATGCTGTTCAGGTCAAAAGCCTCTATTGACTCTTCTTTCTCTGCCTTCCCATTTTCTTGTGTTAATTCTTCCAGGAAATTCTTTTCTACTGGTTTTGGAGATTCCTGAATCCTTTCTGATTGTACTTCGCGTAAATTCGACTCATTTCCATACGGAGAAACATGTATCCTTTCTCTTTCTATCATTGACGAATCATCATCGCTAAGAATAATCTCATGCATATCTGCTTTTGTACCAAGTGCATTTTTTTCTTTTTGCAATGCCGTGCTGGAGATAGAAGCCACACCTCTGACCGTTTTATCCATGCGTCTGACTTTTTCTTCCTTCTCAAGTGTAGTCTTACGCTTCTCTTTACGCTGCGTTCTTCTCTTCTCTAGTTCCTCATCGTATTCATATTCCTCATCTTCTTCCATGGATTCCCAATATTCACGCCTTCTTGCTGCATCCTCTTTAGCAGTTTCAATCAGGTAGGAACCACCCTTTCTTATGCCTGATAAGAAACTCTTCTCCGTAATGAATACAATGGAAATGATTCCTAAAACTATCGTAAGAAATAAAGTTCCACCAAATCCAATCAACTGATACAGACCATGTGCAACTAAACCAAATATCACACCACCGCCTGCTTTTTTATCACTTGATGTTCTATATAATTCTGAAATCAAATAGCCACTTGTTATTAAACTCTCCTGCTGAATCAACATATATGATATGATACCAAGCAAGAAAACCAAGATTCCTGCACTAATCAGTTTAATTACAGCAACCGTATTACCTTTATTCGATATACCAAACGCAAATCCCAAAAAGATAATGACTGGAATAAGGTATGCTAATAATCCAAAAATGCCAAACATTATTTCCTGTATCTTCTCAGCTGCAACACCATGAATTGCGCCAACTACACATAAAAAAGCAAATATAGCTACAGCAAAAATAGCAATAAGCATTACTTCATTTTTTACTGCAATATCAACATCTTTTCTTTGATTCTTCTTTGCTCTGGATGTAGTTGTTCTCTTTCCTTTTGCTTTTGTATTTGTTCTGCTTTTCGTCGTTTTTCTTCCCGATGCAGATGCCATGCTCTTTCCCCCTGTTAAAAGGACAAAATCATCCTTTTTTCTTTCATTTGCTTAACATCGTGTTATGTCACCACTTTCTGTTAAGCTTTTGTATATTAGTATATCATTTCTTATGGTACTTGTCATGTAATTCTTAATTTTTTTCGAATGTAAGTTTGCATATTAATCATTGCCATCCTGCTTTCTTTCATCAATTAACTGATGAAGTTTTTGAATCGCCTGCGATATTCCTCCTATTTCATCAATAATTCCCTCTTTCACTGCTTCTGGGCCTTCCAGCACAGAACCAACATCTTTTGTCAATACTTCTGTTTCCATCATAAGTTCTTCAAATCTCTCTTTCGAAATGCTGCAATGTTCACATACAAATCCAATAATCCGATTCTGCACATCCCTAAAATAATTAAAAGTCTGTGGTGCCCCTATTACCATTCCAGACATTCTTACCGGATGAATGACCATTGTCCCTGATGATACAATAAAGGAATAATCTGTGCTTACTGCAATCGGAACTCCAATACTATGACTTCCTCCGAGTACAAGTGAAACCGTGGGTTTACTTAAGGATGATATCATTTCTGCTATAGCAAGCCCCGCTTCTACATCACCTCCCATCGTATTTAACAAAAGAAGAACTCCATCAATCTCTTTACTATCTTCAATGGATGCTAATTGTGGTAACAGCAATTCGTATTTTGTAACTTTGGTTTGATTTCCTGAATTTTCATGTCCCTCTATTTCTCCAATAATTGTAATCAAATGTATCTTATGATGCTTTTCATTTTCCTCCAGCGTAACCTGGCTCTCTTTTTCAATTTTTTCATCCTTATATTTCTTATTATCTAGTGCTTCATTTTTTTCACAGTCTGGCATAATAATCCTCCCTTATCCTTGTAACCATTTTCTCACAATAAACATAATAAAAAGGAATCGCCTTACAACGATTCCTTTTTATTATGCGAAAAACATATACATCTTATTCAATATCAAAATAGTCCATTCCAGATACATCTTTGATATCATAATCATCATTATTGTCACGTAATTCAACAGCAAAATCCATTTCCTTATGTTCTCGTCGTTTTGGTACAGGTAACGGATTTTCAATAAATTTGACTTTTTTCTTCTTTTCTTCATCATCAAGAATGATTTCCTTCATACCAGGGGGAACCACTTCTGACTCTTCTTTCTGACTACTTTCTTCTATTTGTGATTCCTGCTCTATGATAGAATCCTCTTTCACAGACGCATTATTATTCCCTATAATATCATCAAGTGTTATCACACCTGTCTGTTCATCCTTCCTATCTGCCGTTTGGTTGACCGGCTCCTGTTCTCCTGTTTTCTTCTTCATCACAAACATATAAACTCCCCTACTTACTACTGCTAAAATAAATAAACCTATTGCATAAATCAATATCAAAAGATTAAAAGTTGAAAGTTCATATACTTTGTCTGAATAAAATGGTATGACAGAAACAACCAAAGTTACTAAAAATGCCGTGTATGCATTCGCCACTATCCTTATTGCAATATAAAGAATAATAACTGCCAATACTTGTAATATAATGTTAAGATACAATCCCGCCACTTCACTATTTCCAAGGAAAAGTAAACAAACCGACAACACTTTCGTATATATTTCTTCTATGTTAAAACTTTGAAGTTTATATATACCTTGATTATTTACTATAGCTTTTTGATAAAAATCACCCTCTATTACCAAAAATGCCATATTTGATTTTAAGAAAAAAAGTCTAACAAATAAAGATACAATAAGTAAAATTACCAAAAAAAGTACTGTTCTTAAACGTTCTCTCTTCATAATAAGATTACCTTAGATATTTTCTAAAGCCTGTTCAATATCTGCAATAATATCATCTGCGTTCTCAATTCCTACAGAAAAACGAATTAAATCAGGCTGTACACCAGCTTCTACTAACTGTTCGTCTGTCATCTGACGATGTGTATGGCTTGCCGGATGTAAAACACAAGTTCTAGCATCTGCAACATGCGTTACAATAGCAGCAAGTTTCAAATTATCCATAAAGGACACACTGACATCTCTTCCACCCTTTAATCCAAATGAGATTACACCACAAGTACCATTTGGCATATATTTCTGTGCAAGATCATAATATTTATTGCCCTTTAATCCTGGATAGTTTACCCATGCAACCTTATCATTATTCTGTAACCAGGTAGCAACCTTTAAAGCATTCTCGCAATGTCTAGGCACTCTTACATGTAATGTTTCCAATCCAATATTAAGAAGGAATGAGTTCATCGGTGCCGGAATCGAACCTAAATCTCTCATCAACTGTACTGTTGCTTTTGTAATATATGCTTTCTTACCAAATTTCTCTGTATAAGTGACTCCGTGATAAGATTCATCCGGTGTTGTAAGTCCATGGAATTTATCTCCATACTTATTCCAGTCAAAATTACCAGAATCAACAATCGCACCACCAACACACATTGCATGACCATCCATATATTTAGATGTTGAATGTGTAACAATATCAACACCATATTCAAAAGGACGACAATTAATAGGAGTTGCAAAAGTATTATCAACAATCAATGGAACACCATGATCATGAGCAACCTTAACGAATTTCTCGAAATCTAATACAACTAATGCTGGGTTTGCAATGGATTCTGCCAAAACACACTTTGTATTTGGTCTGAATGCTTCACTGATTTTCTCAATAGAATCATCCGGATCTACAATCGTACATTCAATTCCCATTTTCTTCATTGTTACAGTCAACAAATTAAATGTTCCACCGTATACAGTAGAAGAAAGAACAACGTGATCACCTGCTTCACAAATATTAAATACTGCATAATAATTTGCCGCCTGACCGGAAGATGTAAGCATTGCTGCAACACCACCTTCAAGTTCACAAATCTTCTGTGCTACCATATCGTTAGTCGGATTCTGTAAACGTGTATAAAAATATCCATCCTCTTCCAAATCAAAAAGTCTTCCCATCTGATCAGATGTCTCATATTTATATGTAGTAGACTGATAAATTGGCAAAATTCTTGGCTCACCGTTCTTAGGCTTCCAGCCTGATTGAATACATTTTGTCTCAATTGAATACTCTTTACTCATTTGTTAACTCCTTTATATCTTACATTTTACTTACAAAACCATTTATCAAAGCATATCACATTATATTTATGTTTTCAATGCAACATGATTTTCTATTATATATTTTCTTTATTCATTATGCAAATCATAATAGAAAAAAAGACAAAAAAAATAGCATCAAACTGATGCTACAAACAAAAAATGGGACCTACAGGGCTCGAACCTGTGACCCTCTGCTTGTAAGGC
>CAYUKO010000126.1:0-11270 GCA_964445375.1 uncultured Roseburia sp. | reverse complement strand
ATGACACTGCTCAGCATAAATATAGGCATAGCACTTCGCCTGTGCCAGATGAACTGCAATCGGCTTCTGAATCCTTCGAAGTTCTTTATACGTTCCTTTGATTTCGTCAACCACAACCTTCTTCTCATCATCCACCGCCGGAAGCATCTGCTCTTCTTCTTTCTCTTCCGATTTCTTGGTCGTTTGCTTAGCCATAGAAGCGTCACGTTCCGTAACATGCCTCTCCCAGTCAAAATCAATAATACCGTCTGCTCTTCCTTCCACGATAATATCGTAGTCTTTGGTGCTCCATGTATACTTTAAAGAAACCTCGGCGTGATAGTCTGAACCCATTCTTCTTTGTATCAACCGATGGATCCTACTTCCTTCCTGCATTGCAGTATCAGAACCACCCGTTCTTCTATTGTCTATATCACCTTCTCGTAAGATAAACTCAACCAGCTGCCTTACGGATACACGAATCTCCACCTAAATTCCTCCCATAATCTATCAAGAACCAAGAATACACACCTGAACTTTTTGTGTGATAGGAATTTCCTCACCAAAAAACTCCCTATGAAGGATAGTTTACTCTATCCAACATAGGGAGTCAATTACTGCCCTTGGCAGAACCCTTTTTATGAACTAGCAAGCAACTGCCAATTTATCTACACAATTCTCGAAATCGTGATTATAACCTGCATATTTTACAGTCAAAGTGGAATTAAAATCCAATCCCATAACACCTAAAATTGACTTAGCATCGATGGTATAGTGATTGTAAAAAATATCAATGTCAAAATCACACTTAGAAGCCTCATACACAAAATCCTTGACCTCTTCTGGTCTCATCTTAATTTTACGCTCTTTCATCGTACTCAACCTTTCTTCGCCATAACGACAAACACTCTTCTACTTTAAATAGAAAAGTCATGTTACAATTTCTAACATCTTGAACTAATTATACCCCAAACCAACGGAAAGTAAACAGTTTTTCCTGTATTTGGAAACTTTCGTTACTTTTGACGTTTCCTTGTATTTTTTCGAATACAATCCTTTTTACATCATATTCATATTCGCTAGTTAAAAGAAGTAAAAATTGTTTATTTTGATTATAAGTGTGTTTAGCCTCACCCGTTTCTACCACTATCTTTTCTCATTTTGTGCGAGAGTGTGCGTATTTTCAACTTACTTTTGATTGAATTCTACCATATATGGGCGATATCGCAGTGCTACCATCTGCCGTTGTAATTTCAGGTTAACCCGCGCTTCTATGGCAATGGTATTACAGAATTCTGTAAATAACTCCCTATATACCTGTTCTTCCTCTGAGAAGACAAGCTTATCCTCTTCAAAATCTTGATTGTTCACCAAATACCATTGTTTATACTTAGGATGAAGACCAAATTCTCCTCTTTTCTCATCGTATATTACAAAATTCTCTCCAGGAAGTCTGTCAGAAAAGTGCGGCATGAGAAACGGTAAAACATGGTTCTTAGGCCCAATCTTTGCATAAAGAATGCCATTTGCTAACTCTTCAAAACGAAGAAACTCCTTACAATAATGAAGTTCATTTGCTGCATTACGCCTACATGAGAAAGCTTTATGCACTGCACTATCATGAAGTCTTGCAAAAACATTCCTGTCATGATACTTCAATCCAATTACAATGGTATGATATACCGCATCTGCCTTCTCTTCATCCATACAAATCATGGCAAGGCAGAGGTCAAAATAAGTACTCTCTCCTAATTCCCTTTTCAAAGTTCTAATCACTTTGGTCGATTTCTCCTGATCTGTTTCGATTGTCATATAATGTGTAAACAATCTACATGTATCCGGCTCTTTTACTGCAAGATGAATGGCATCATGACTCTCTAATCCTTCTTCCTTCTTAAACTGATATGCTTCATAAACCCCTGTCAGAATTCCGTCTATGCTGTCCTCACAGATGAATACATATTCTTCCATATTCCTTATGCTCCCTCCAAACTTACCTTATTAAATGAAACATTTCTAACACCTTGTGTTTGTGCAGCCACCTCTTCAAAGAGTCTTACATTATCCTGACCATCATCAAAAAGTGAAAGCTGTTTATATGTCATACCATCCTTGTCAAAAGGCAATCTCTCATGAACAGATAACAGATTCCTTGTAATATAGTCTTCTTCTATCTTTGTGTTATACATCATCTTTCCATTACAGGTAATAAAGTACAATGCTCTCTTCAATACAACACCTAGCTTCTTCAAATCATCAAAGTTCAGTCTTGCCGTTCTTCTGGCACCGCAAATACGCTGTGCACTCTTAACCCCAATTCCAGGTACCCGCAAAAGAGTACGATAATCGGCTCTGTTCACTTCAACCGGGAATTGCTCTAAATGCTGCAATGCCCAATCACACTTTGGGTCTAATAAGATATTAAAGTTTGGCTTCTTCTCACTTAAAAGTTCTTCCGCCTTAAAATGATAAAACCGTAACAGCCAGTCTGCCTGATATAAACGATGCTCACGAAGTAATGGTGTTCCATTCGTAAGCGCAGGAAGCTCCTTATCTTCATTAATGCCTACATAAGCAGAATAATAGACTCTCTTTAGCGAAAAATTATCGTATAAACTCTGAGTTACCATCATGAGCTGATAATCACTTTCCGGTGTTGCTCCGATAATCATCTGTGTCGACTGACCACCGGGAACAAATTCCGGTGCATTCTTATATAGAATGATTTCATTTTTCGACTGTTTGATTCCCTGTTGTATCTGTCTCATAGGTGCAAGAATATTCTTTCTATGCTTATTCGGTGCAAGCTTCTGTAACCCTTCTGCCGTAGGAAGTTCAAGATTGACACTCATTCTATCTACCAGATACCCCATCTTCTGAATAAGCAACGGGTCTGCTCCCGGTATTCCCTTTACATGAATATAGCCGCGAAACCGATGCACATTACGAAGTTTATATATCGTTTCATAAATTAACTCCATCGTATAATTCGGATTCCCTACAATACCGGAGCTTAAGAATAACCCTTCTATATAATTCCTGCGATAGAAATTCATAGTCAGTTCGCATACTTCATCCGGTGTAAAAGTAGCCCTTGGAACATCATTACTTCTGCGGTTCACACAATACTTACAGTCATATGCACATTCATTTGAAAAGAGAATCTTTAATAAAGAAATACATCTTCCATCCGCAGAAAAGCTATGACAGATTCCGGCTGCTGAACAATTTCCCATATCTCTTCCATTTCCTTTTCTCTCTACTCCGGAAGAACTGCACGAAACATCATATTTTGCTGCATCCGTAAGAATCTTTAATTTATCCATAATAGTCTGATTTCGCTGTACAAAAGATTCTATGCTATTATGATTTCCTGCCTTACTCTCTTTTAAGGCTGATTGTTCTTTTCCTATACTAAATGTACTTAATGCGTGCTCCATAGCCTTTTACATCCCTTCCACGTTACTGTTCACTCTGTTCCAGTAACAAAATTTCTAATCTACTTCTATATGCTATTGACTTCCAGAACATTTGTTTGTTATTATACTAACATACATACGTTCGATTTTCAAGTGTTAATATTTTTATCAGAAGGATAGAATTTCACTATAATTGTATCTATATGTAATATTTTTCGACTTCCTTATTATATGTTTATTGACTATAATAACAATTGGCACTTTATTTAAATCATTTTTTACGGGGGATTTTATTATGACAGCTTTTTCATGGTTTTATTCCTTCCTTAAGAAGCACAATGCAAAGATGTTCTTTGGCCTGATACTGGTTACCTTTATCTCGGTCCTTGCTATCGTAAAGCCTATTGTATCCGGTTCCATCGTTGATGATGTCATTACCGGTGGGCAATACGACCTCTTGCCAAAGCTCATCCTGCTTCTTATCGTGATTACGATTATCCGTGGTCTATGCCGTTACTGGTCACAGGTCATCTTTGAAACCTGTTCTCAGGACGTACTTTTCTCCATGCGTGATACCGTATACCGAAAGCTTCTACAGGAGGATTTCAACTTCTATAATAAGAAAAGAACTGGCGATTTGCTTAGCCGACAGACTGGTGATATGGATGCTATCCGCCACTTTATTGCCTTTGTTATCTATCAGGTTTATGAGAATGTATTTCTATTCTTTTTCGCACTGATTATGATTTTTACCGTAAGCTGGCAGCTGGCACTTTGTATGTGCATTGTTCTGCCATTTGCTTTCGCAGTTACTATCAGCCAGACGAAAAATGGCAGACCACGTTTCCAGAAGATTCGTGAACAATTCTCTTCTTTGAATACTTTTGTACAGGAAAATGTCAGTGGTAACCGTGTTGTTAAGGCATTCTCAAAAGAAGATTACGAAATCGAAAAATTTAATAAAGAAAATGACGCATACCGTGATGCAGAGCTTGACGCTGCTGAAATCTGGACAAAATACGTTCCGCAGTTTGAATTTCTTTCCAACATGCTGACCGTAGTCCTGATGTTAGTCGGAAGTATCATGGTTATTCAGGGAAATATGACTCTTGGTAACTATGTAACCATCAATGGCTACTTATGGATGCTTACCAATCCGCTTCGACAGATTGGCTGGCGAATCAACGATATTCAACGTTTTACCACTTCCGTTGAGAAGATTTATGCTACCTACAGCGAAGAACCCAATGTCAAGCGTCCAAAGAGCGGTATCAAACGAACACACTTAAATGGAGATGTTACTTTCCGTAATGTTTCTTATAGTGCAGACGATGAGGATATTATTCATAACATAAACTTTGAAGTAAAAAGTGGTCAGACCGTGGGAATCCTTGGTTCTACCGGTTCAGGCAAGTCTACGATTATGAATCTTCTATGCCGTTTCTATGATGTTACAGATGGCGAAGTATTGGTAGATGGTATTAATGTCAAAGACCTTGACCTGTATAATCTGCGTGAGAATATCGGCATGGCAATGCAGGATGTTTTCTTATTCTCTGATACTGTCGAAGGTAACATTGCTT
The DNA here is from genome assembly GCA_964445375.1 of uncultured Roseburia sp. GTDB lineage: Bacteria > Bacillota > Clostridia > Lachnospirales > Lachnospiraceae > COE1. The sequence goes on along the minus strand of CAYUKO010000126.1, from coordinate 6,289 downwards.
ACAGCCGCCCTGATTGTCCATTTGAAGAGGTTAAGAAAGCCGCTATTATGGCCGATGCAAATCACTTTATTCAGGAAATGCCGGATGGTTATGATACGATTGTCGGTGAACGTGGCGTTGGTTTATCGGGTGGACAAAAGCAGCGAATCTCATTAGCCAGAGCCTTACTGAAAGAACCGTCTATCTTAATTCTGGACGACACGACCTCTGCGGTAGATATGGAAACAGAAAGCTACATACAAAAGCAGCTAAATGCTATTGACCACAAATGTACGATTTTCATCGTTGCATATCGCATCTCTTCTATTAAAGATGCCGATTTAATCCTTGTTTTAAACGAAGGACGTATCGTAGAACAGGGAACTCACGATGAACTGCTTGCCAATAACGGCTACTATGCTACGGTATTTCGTCATCAGTATGGTGAATATGAACAATATATGAAGGGGGGCGAGGAACATGGCTCGAAATAAATATGATGTCGATGAAGTCATGGAAGATAAATTCGACCTCAATCAGTTAAAACGTCTGATGCATTACGTAAAGCCTTATGCAGGACAGCTTGCCTTTGCATTGTTTCTTATGTTGTCCTCCTCTGCACTGACCATGCTCTTTCCAACCTTCATTATGAAGATTATGGACGAGTACATTCCTGCAAAAGATATTGATGCCATTATACGCATTACGATTATCACTTTACTTATCATCATTTATTCATGCGTCTGTATCAAATGGAAGATTCGAATTACCAGCCGAATCGGTCAGGAAATCGTTCATCAGTTAAGAAGCGATATCTTCTGCCATTTGCAGGAACTTCCTTTTTCCTATTACGATGAAAGACCTCATGGTAAGATTCAGGTTCGTGTTGTTAACTACGTAAACAGCTTAAGTGACTTGCTTTCCAATGGTATCATCAATACCATTACTGACCTATGCAACCTGATTTTTATTTTAGTCTTTATGTTTTCCATTCATACAAGACTTACCTTAATCTGCCTGTGTGGTCTGCCAGTATTAGCAGTTGTCGTGATTGCTGTTAAGAAAAGACAACGAAAGGCTTGGCAGATTCAGAGCAACAAGCAGTCTAACTTAACTGCTTATATTGCAGAAAGCATCAATGGTATTCGTGTTACACAGTCTTTTGTACGTGAAAAGGAAAATACCTCTATCTTCAACCGCTTAAGTGGTAATTATCGTGATGCATGGATGGTTGCAGTCAAATACAACTTCCTGATGTGGCCTTGTATTGACTCCATTTCTACAGTAACAACAGCTTTCATTTATGTGATTGGTATTGGCTGGATTTCAGGCAATCTTTATGGCGTAACAACAGGTATCCTGATTGCCTTTACCTCTTATATTTCAAGATTCTGGGAACCAATTAATACACTTGCTTCCTTCTACAATTCGCTGTTAACAGCAATTGCTTACCTTGAAAGAATCTTTGAAACGATTGACGAACCTGTTAATGTCAAGGATGCCGAGGATGCCACGGATATACCTTCCATCAAAGGCGAAGTTTCGTTCCATGATGTATGCTTTAGCTACGAAGATGGTGTACAGATTTTAAATAAGGTAAACTTTACCGTAAAGCCTGGCGAAACCTATGCCATCGTTGGACCAACGGGTGCCGGAAAATCAACCATTGTAAATCTGATCAGCCGATTCTACAATGTGGATTCCGGTGAAATCTATATTGACGGACATGATATTTCTAAGGCAACTCTAAAGTCCCTTAGAAAACAGATGGGAATTATGATGCAGGACAGCTTCATCTTCTCTGGAACAATTATGGACAATATCCGCTATGGTAATCTGACCGCTACCGATGAAGAAGTTATCCAAGCAGCAAAGACCGTATGCGCCCACGACTTTATCATGAATCTGGAAAATGACTACCAGACACAGGTAAATGAACGAGGAAGCCGCTTGTCAGCAGGACAGCGCCAGCTTATCAGCTTTGCAAGAGCCTTACTTGAAAATCCTGCTATCCTGATTCTGGATGAAGCAACCTCAAGCATTGACACCGAAACGGAAATTCTGTTACAACAAGGCTTAAACAAGCTATTGGAAGGACGTACCTCCTTTATCATCGCACACAGACTTTCTACTATTAAGAATGCAGACTGCATTATGTATGTGGATAAAGGAACCATCTTAGAAAAAGGCAATCATGATGAACTTCTTGCACAGAAGGGTGAATATTATAAACTGTTCATGTCACAGTACGATTTCTTGAAAGAGAAAGCGGAATAACTCTCTGTCGGGCAAAGCCCTATAAAAAATAAGAAACGTATTCCTCTGCAAGTAAACTTGCTCAGAATACGTTTCTTATTTTTTGCAGTTCTATTGTATATACATGTTTGTATATCCCATTAAGCTTTCGTCGACTTCTCGTGCGCATTCGCGGCCTTGGCGGATTGCCTTAACGACAAGGGACTGACCGGTATGCATATCGCCTGCGGTAAAGACATTTTCTACATTGGTCTTGTATTTGCCAGGGGCTGTCTTTACATTGGTTCTGGCATCCAGTTCTACCTTGAATGCATCCGTTACATACTTCTGGCTTCCTAAGAATCCTGCTGCAATGAGAACGATTTCTGCATCAAGAACCTGTTCGCTTCCTGCAACTTCTTTCATGTTCATTCTGCCGGTTGCTGCATCCTTTTCCCATGCAAGCTTCACGATCTTAACCGCTTTCAGGTTGCCATTCTTATCCTTGATGAACTCCTTAACGGTAGATTCATAGATTCTTGGATCATGTCCAAACATGGCAATAGCTTCTTCCTGACCGTAATCTGTCTTACAGATTTTGGGCCATTCCGGCCATGGATTGTTATCTGCTCTCTTATCCGGTGCCTTTGGCATCATTTCGATTTGTGTTACAGACTTTGCACCAAGACGGATGGAAGTTCCTACACAGTCATTTCCAGTATCACCACCACCGATGATTACCACATTCTTACCCTTCGTAGATACGAAATTATTGTCTGCAAGGTTAGAATCCAGTAAGCTCTTTGTTACGCCGGACAAGAAGTCAACAGCAAAGTAAATTCCCTTGGCATCTCTTCCCGGTGCATTGATATCTCTTGGATTGGATGCACCACAGCAAAGAACGATTCTGTCAAAGCCTTCCAGCATCTTCTTGCTCTTTGCATCCTTACCGATATCTGCATTGGTTACGAACTTGATACCTTCTTCTTCCATAACCTTAATCTTACGGTCAATGATATGCTTCTCCAGCTTCATATTTGGAATACCATACATCAAGAGTCCACCAACACGGTCGCTTCTTTCGAATACAGTTACGCTATGCCCTCTTTGATTGAGCTGATCTGCTACTGCAAGACCGGATGGTCCACTGCCAATAACAGCTACTGTCTTATTGGTACGTACCTTTGGCGGCTTTGCTGCTGCCAGTCCTTTCTCATAGGCATTTTCGATAATGGCATATTCATTTTCCTTGGTTGCTACGGCATCACCGTTCAAACCACAGGTGCAGGCATTTTCACATAAAGCCGGACATACTCTTGATGTAAATTCCGGGAAATTGTTTGTTTTCTTTAAACGATTATAGGCTCTTTCCCAGTTTCCGGTATATACAAGGTCGTTCCATTCCGGAATCAGGTTGTGCAGAGGACAACCTGAGGTCATCCCTGCAATCGTCATACCAGCCTGACAAAATGGCACGCCGCATTCCATACATCTTGCGCCCTGTTTGCGCTGTTCCTCCATGGAGAGATGAGTATGGAACTCGTTAAAATGTTTGATTCTCTCTTTTGGCATTTCTGCTGTAGAGGTTTTTCTATCATAATCTAAAAATCCTGTTGGCTTTCCCATATTTCTCCTCTTTCCATTTTCTTACTTTTTGTTTTTTGTGTTAGCATAAAATGCTTCAATTTGTGCCTGTTCTGCACTAAGACCCTTTTCTTCCATCTGGACGATAGTCTTAAGCATTCTATCGTAATCATAAGGAATAATCTTCTTGAACTTAGGCAGATACTCACCAAAGTTATCCAGAATCTTCTTACCCTTTTCAGAGTTTGTAAGTGCCACATGCTCCTGAATCATTTCCTTGAGTTCGATTACATCATACTTATTCGTAATCTCGCTCATGGAAACCATTTCCTTATTGACTCTCATATATAAATCGTTATCTTCGTCTAATACATAAGCAATACCGCCGCTCATACCTGCTGCAAAGTTCTTACCGGTAGAACCAAGAACTACGACACGTCCACCTGTCATGTATTCACAACCATGGTCACCAACACCCTCAACAACAGCAATGGCACCAGAGTTACGTACACAGAAACGCTCGCCTGCAACACCGTTAATGAATGCCTTGCCGCTTGTAGCACCATATAAAGCTACATTACCAATGATGATATTTTCATCCTGCTTGAAGCGGCTTCCCTTTGGTGGATATACAACTAATTTACCGCCTGATAAGCCCTTTCCAAAGTAGTCGTTAGAATCACCAACAAGCTCTAAGGTCAAGCCCTTTGGAATAAATGCACCAAAGCTCTGTCCTCCGGCTCCATTACAAAGTACACGGAAGGTATCCTCTTCTAAGGTGTCATGATAACGCTTGGTAATCTCAGAACCAAAGATTGTACCAAATGATCTGTCTGTGTTGCTTACTTCCACTTCAATACTCTTCTTCTGGCCTGTCTGTAATGCTTTATCAAACTGCTTTAACAGTACGCGCTCATCCAAAGTCTTCTCTAATTCAAAGTCATATACCTGCTTTGGATCAAAGACTGCCTTTTCCTTCTGATATGGATTATTTAAAATCTGGCTTAAATCAAGTCTTGTTGTTCCTGCCGGTACACTATCCTTCACTCTTAATAAGTCTGTTCTACCAACTAATTCATCTACTGTTCTTACACCAAGCTCAGCCATATATTCACGAAGCTCCTGTGCAATAAATCTCATAAAGTTGATGACATATTCCGGCTTACCCTTGAAATTCTTACGAAGCTCCGGGTTCTGTGTTGCAACACCAACCGGACAGGTATCAAGGTTACATACTCGCATCATAACGCAACCCATTGTTACGAGTGGAGCAGTTGCAAAACCAAATTCCTCTGCACCAAGGATAGCTGCAATAGCAACGTCACGTCCGCTCATCAGCTTACCATCTGTTTCAATACGAACCTTATTACGAAGTCCATTCTGAATCAAGGTTGTGTGAGTTTCTGCAAGACCAAGCTCCCAAGGAAGACCTGCATTATGAATAGAGCTTCTTGGCGCTGCACCAGTACCTCCATCATAGCCGGAAATCAGGATTACCTGTGCTCCTGCCTTAGCAACACCGGCTGCAACAGTACCTACTCCTGCCTCTGATACTAACTTCACACTGATTCTTGCTGCGGTATTAGAATTCTTTAAGTCATAAATCAACTGTGCCAAATCCTCGATAGAGTAAATATCATGATGAGGTGGTGGAGAGATCAAGCCTACACCAGGTGTTGAATGTCTGGTCTTTGCAATCCATGGATAAACCTTTCCTGCCGGTAAGTGTCCACCTTCACCAGGCTTTGCTCCCTGTGCCAGTTTAATCTGAATCTCTTCTGCGCTGACAAGGTATCTGCTGGTTACACCAAAACGTCCACTCGCTACCTGCTTGATAGCAGAACAACGATTGATTCCGTCAGGACCTACTACCATTCTTTCGATGTCCTCGCCACCTTCACCACTGTTTGACTTACCATGAATAGTATTCATAGCAATGGCAAGTGTTTCATGAGCTTCTTTGGAAATAGAACCATAAGACATAGCACCTGTCTTGAATCTGGTCACAATGCTGTCTACGCTTTCTACCTCTTCGATAGGAACACCCTTCTTAGGATAGTTGAACTCCATCAGACCTCTTAAGTTCTTAATGCTGTTTTCATCATTTACCAGTGCCGTATACTGTTTGAACATATCATAATCGCCAAGTCTGGTTGACTGCTGTAACAGATGAATCGTTGCAGGATTATATAAATGCTCTTCTGCACCACTTCTTGCTTTATGCTGTCCCGGGCTGTCAAGAGTCAGGTCCGTTGCAAGTCCCAGTGGATCAAATGCCAGTGAATGTAACTCATCTACCTGCTTCTCGATATCCTTAAGCGTAACACCGCCTACACGGCAAACCGTATTGGTAAAATACTTATGAATCACATCATAGTCAATACCAATTGCTTCAAAAATCTGTGAACCCTGGTATGACTGGATCGTTGAAATACCCATCTTGGATGCAATCTTAACAATACCATGAAGAATCGCATTGTTATAATCATCT
>CAYUKO010000125.1:0-11334 GCA_964445375.1 uncultured Roseburia sp. | reverse complement strand
CTATATGAGAAGAGGAATCCTTACCAGATTCCTCAGAAGGATATCTTATATATAGAAGCGTATGCCGGGTATTCTGAGTTTACAGTGTCGGACAGAATATTAAGAAAGGAATGTTCCTTGTCGGAATTAGAGCAGGAGCTTTCCAAGGAATTATTTTTCAGGGTAAGCAGACAGTATATTGTGAACCTTGGGAAAATCACAGAGTATGTGAGAGGGAGTATTCTCATACAAGGAAAAAAGATACGGGTTTCAAGGCGCAAGAAGAAAGAATTTGAGCAGGCGTATTTGGAATATGACTTGAATTACAGAGGATAATGGAGTATAAGATGGAAAATATAATTTGGGGTATTATTTTCATTATAGAAGTAATGAAATATATATTGGCAGAGAAAATCTTTTTCAAAAGGGATGTAAAGCGGAAGTGGGCAGGATATGCGGGATTTCTGATATATATATGTCTTATTCATGTTGTACAAATAACAAATGAGGAAGAACAATATATTATTTTATATGCATTTATATTGATTACGACATATATTATGGTATATCAAAAAAAGATAGAAGATTTTGTACATATATTAATTTTACTTATAGAAATAACTTGTATAGAGGGAATTACCGAAAAAATAGTTGCGTTTATTGGGAGGAACGCAGGATTTCTTGAGTTGCCAAATGAATATCAGTATTTGATAACGGATAGTTTGGTTGCAATTGTGATATTTGCAATATATTGTTGGAACAAGCGAAAAAGTATTTTTGAAATAAAAATCAGGATAGAGTATATATGGATTCTTGTATTGTGGATGATGATAAATATATTACTGCTGGCAGCAGGAGTGTATGTTACATTAGAATATGTTACCAATGAAAGATTCCAAAAGTTAATGATTTTTATAAGTATATGCTCCTATCTTTCTGTAGGATTGATCGTTCTATTTATTACATATATAAAAAATACGAATCAAAGACTGCAACAATTGTTAATAACAGAAAAACAATTAAAAGAAGCGCAGAAACAGTATTATAGTGCTTTGCTTCAAAGAGAAGAAGAGACTCGCAAGAATCGGCATGACTGGAATAATCATTTGATATGTCTGGCAGAGTTAGCACAAAAGGAGAACGCGGATAGTACTAAGCAGTATATTGATACATTGATGAAGCAAAATGCACATTTAAAAGACAAGCAATACGATGTGGGAAATGATGTGTTAAATGCAATATTGTGTCGGCATTTATCAGAACTGGATGATGATATATCAGTAAAGATAGTAGGAAAATGCAGAAATGATATAAACATAGATGAGGTTGATTTATGTGTTATTGTATCCAATCTGGTTCAAAATGCAGTAGAATATCTAAGGGATAGTAGCATAGAATCAAAAGAATTATCGCTTTCTATAGAAGAAGGAAGCGTATACAAACGGATATCTGTTATAAACAGTGTAGATAAGAATGTGTCTGAGCGTACTCTAAAAACAACTGCGAAATCAGATAAGAGAAATCATGGAATTGGTCTTCGAAATGTGCGAGAGACAATAGAGAGAAATGGTGGAAAACTGGAAATTAATATACATAAAGGTATGTTTAGGGCTGATGTTATATGGAATTAAAGTAGGTAAAAAAGTGCTTGCCATTGGGCAAGCACTTTTTTGCCGTTCAAGGAGTTAAGTGACCGTTCAAGGAGTTATGGTTGAAGGAGAGTTCTTCTGCATGATAATTTTAAGATATGATAACAAAGAATAAGAGAATGAATAAAAAAGAAATTTTTATGATTTTTATAAAAAATTTTATTGTTCTGCTAGTGGCATTTAGTTTGTCTGATGTAATAGTAGAAAGGTTTTGGATTAATTCTTATTTTTTTGAGATGATTATCCGTGTGGTTCTTGTTGTTATATTATATGGTGCAGGAATGCTAGCTGTGAGGTGGCGTAAATAAAATATAGAGGGAGGAAAAAGTATGTCACTTATTTTAGAAGCAAAAGAACTAAAAAAATATTATGGTAGTGGAAGCAATCTTGTTAAGGCGGTGGATTATATATCATTTTCTGTTGAAAAGGGAGAGTTTGTTGCGATAGTAGGAAAATCCGGCTCAGGAAAAAGTACCTTATTAAATCTCATAGGAGGACTTGATTCGGCTGATTCGGGAAGTGTAACGATACAAGGAAAGGAACTTTTTGATCTTTCGGAAGAAGAACGAACGGTTTTCAGAAGAAGAAATATTGGATTTGTCTTTCAGAATTATAATTTATTGCCTACGGCAACAGTATACAAAAACATTATACTACCAATACAGTTAGACAATAAAAAAGTAGATAAACCATATCTGGATGAAGTAATAGAGAAGCTGGAGTTAACAGAGAAGCTACGGTTGAAGCCGAATCAGTTATCCGGTGGACAGCAACAGAGAGTTGCCATTGCACGTGCACTTGCAGCAAAGCCGGCTATTATACTGGCAGATGAGCCGACCGGTAATTTGGATTCTGAAACAAGTAGTAATGTTATGCAGCTTTTACAAAAGACCATTAAGGATTTAGGACAGACCATGATTATGATTACGCATAATGATGAGATTGCTGCTATGGCGAATCGAATATTACATATAAAGGATGGAAGAATATTGGAGGAGTGACAGAATGGATAAAAAACACAGTCCTAAAATGATATTAAGGGAACTTGCGTGGGGACAGTTACGCTCTCATAAGGCGCGAAACTGTGTTATGAGCATTGCAGTCATGCTGACAGCCATGTTGCTGTCCTTTGTATTCACAGCAGGATTTAGTTTTCTTACGACCATAGATAATTCTGTGAAAGCATCACCGGGACCTATGGAAGATGGTGGAGTCATTGGGACAGAGGAACACTTTGAAGAAATCCAAAAAATGGATATCGTGGAATGGGCAGATTTTGTACAGATTTGCAGTGATTATGTTTTAAAAAATGATGTGTTTGCGGGAATACAGACGCATTTGTACGCCCCGGATGAAAATTTCTATTTGCATAATGAAATTCATGTACTAGAGGGAGAATACCCTCAAAAAGAAAATGACATCATGATATCGGATACATTGGCACAGCATCTTATGATAGAGCAGACAGGGAAAGAATTCGATCTTCAGGTAATGATAGAATCAGAATCAGGACCGGAAGAGAAAACAATAACCATGAATATCTGTGGAATATATGATAATCCCCTTAGAAATCTGAGTAATACTTATGAAGAGATTTATACAATACCCGAGTTTGTGAATCGATACAATCCTGAATTAAGAAGAGACAGAAACTTTATCTATGTTAGATTAAATAATCTCAATCCTCTTGCATTAAAGTCAGATGTCTATCAGGTTCTGGTGGATATAAAGGAAGCGGTCGGAGCAAATGGTATTGTTACAAGGCATTACAATAATTTTATTGTTGCTCTCATAGCAATCCTACCGATACTCCTTGTAGTATTGCTTATTATGTTGAGTGGATACTTTTTGATCTATAATGTGTTCTCTATTTCTCTTGCTATGGATGTTGCATGGCTTGGATTAATGAAAACGATAGGAACGACACAGAAGCAGCTTAATTACATATATCGTTATCAGATATCGATCTTATCAGTGCTTGGTATGTGTGGTGGTATCATACTAGGATATGTAATGGGGGCCTTTCTTGGACCGGGGATACTTGCAATGACAGATTTTGCTTTATTTTATGAAAATACAAATCCTTTATGGGTGATTCTGTTTACTGTCTCTTTTACCAAGGTGACAACATGGATAGGAGTCTCCAAAGTAGTAAAAAAGGTAGCAGCCTTATCTGCTATAGAGGCGGCAAAGTATGTCCCACACCATAAGAAGAAAATCGTTACCATTATGTCCTTTGCATTAAGTGGAATTATATTTATAGCAGTAGGAAATGCGGTTTTGGGATTTCAGATTGAACGGATGGTAGAACGTTATAATCAGGAGGATTGTAAAATATGGCACACTGCCAGGTTTTGGGAATTAGAGGAGGCGTATCAGCCAATTTCTATGGGAGCCTATAAAAGTATAGAGAAGCTGCCGTTTGTGGAACATGTGGATATTATTTATAAAGCAAAGACAAGACCAGATGAAATAGATTATGATGGAATACGATATTATGAACCATTTTTGGCGGAGGTTTCCAAGGATACAGAACTGGAAGCAGAACTGGAGGCGATGCGCCGTAATAACATAGATATATCGGCATGGAATCAGCTTGAAAATGGCAATATCAAGTTGGAAATTATGGGTATCCCGGCAAGCAGATTAGAAAAAGAACTGGCATATGTTGATATCCTGGAAGGGGAAATAGATGTAGACTTATTTGCCCAAGGAAACTATATACTATATCAGACTCCGAGGGCATATAGCAACGATGGAGAAGTACCGAATGAAGATAAAGTACATGCCGGCGATCTGTTAAGCTTGAGCTTCTATGATGACAAAAAGGACTGCTATATACCAAGAGAAATGATGGTTATGGCTGTAGTAGAGAGGATTGATCCTTATGGAACAGGAAATATCAGTGACAGTAATATTGTGATGGTAGATGATGCATTTCAAGAAATATATTCAGGATATGAAGAAAATATTGTCGCAATGGAAATAAGTACAAAGTATGAGTTGAACAAAGAAGAGATAGAAGCAGTTAGGGAAATCGTACAGAAGGAAAATAATGTACAGCTTTATTTTGAATCTCGATATCAGAGTTACGAAGAATATACGAAGAGAAAAGAAATGTTTATTATCATTGGACTGTTTCTCTCTGCGGTATTAGGAATGATAGGGATTTCTAATCTGCTGAATACCTTGGTAATGGATACGTTATTTCGGAAGGATCAGATTGCTGTGCTGCAATCCATCGGTATGACAAAAGCTCAGCTTAGAAGAATGCTGTTTTTCGATTATATGAAGATAGGATTTGCAGCAATGGTTATTATCTTACTCGTTGGTAGATATGCAGCAGTAGTCATTGCATCAAATTCCACTTTTACAGGATTTAGTCAAAATATTTTCGTGATAGAAGCAATAGGAATTGTTCTGTTTATTATTATCTTATCAGGGGGATTATCTTGTATATTAACAAAATGGTTGAATCGCAAAACGATAGTGGAGCGATTGTAAACGAAACAATATCAAAAGTAATTAATTTCAAGAAGTTAAGATTGAAAAGGAACAGGTTACATGGTAATCTTTTATATAGCCTATTGCTGAAATGTGAGAAGAGAGGGGTAAGGACATGAACAAAAGCAAAAATAGGAAAAGGATATAAAAGATGAATAAGAAAAAAATACTGTTAGTGATAATAGTGATGATATTTTTAGGGTTGGGAATTGGCGATTTTATTTTAGATGCAAGATGGAAACCACTTGGAAATATGAGTCATAATATGAAAGAACCCAAAACATTCAGTTCTGATTTTTCGTTTCAGGCAGTCAAAGGAATGAGAGTTAGAATTGATATAGGTACAATGGTTGAAGGAGGTACTGTAGATTTTGTTTTAAGTGATTCAAAGGGGAATATCATAGAAAAATTACCAAAAGCAAAAGAATTAGTCACATATGTGATTTTTGACTATGATGATACTTATACATTAACAGCAATATGTAATGATTTTATAGGGAAATATAGAGGAAAAGTTAGTATAAAGAGATTCTGACTTTTATCAACTTAAAGTGGGACAGTTACCTGTCCCACTTTTCAATATGTGCCGCGAGCACGTCAAATTTATCCTCATAAATCAGATTCAATAACTTATCTAGATTCTTCAAAGCCAGTGTAATTTTCTCAGGCTCACAGATCTGCTTTTCTACAGCAAGTGCCAGCTCGTCCAAGTCAACGACCTTTACAAAGCCATCAGGATAGATGATCACGTCTGCAAGCAAATCAGTTGCGACCAGAGTATTGGTCTCTTCGTTATAATCATAATCCACAATATCACAATACCAGTATAAGAGCGTGTTATCAGCACGGTAGAACTTGCTGACCTTAAAGCCCTGATTCAGGAAATAGCAGGAAAAGCCGTGGTGCAGTTCGCGTTTTGGCTTCAGAGTATTCCATTTTGAGACAATGATATCGTCATTTACTTCAAGTAAGATATCGTCTTTTAGAAGAACACATTCCTCAGGAATCATGCGTTTTCGGTAGATTGCTGGATTTTCTTTCATAAGACCACCTCTTTCTGGACATGCTTTTACTATAATGATACGTGTTCAACACACTAATGTAAATATGATTTTATAAAAATTTAATAAACTGTCAAAAGTAAATAAATAATTTAGAAAAAATATCCACTTACTAGACAGATTTCTAAAAATTCTGTATAATTTTGATTAGGCATTTTAAGAGTATTAGCCGAATGGAGGAAAAGCATGAAGTATCATAAGACAGTTTATCAGTCATTAGCTATGATTACCCAGTTTGGCATCAATATGCTCGTACCTATCTTTTTATGCTCTTTTCTGGGATGGTATCTGGACAAGAAGCTTCAGACCTCCTGGCTGTTTGTCGCATTATTTTTTGTGGGTGCTCTTGCAGGTTTTCGAAATGTATTCATTGTGGCAAAGAAGATAGCCGATACCAAAGATGAAACAAGGGAAGCAAAGCGAAGAGGAATCCATGTAGCAGGAGATGAAAAGGTAGATATGCAGCAGTAGTCATTGCATCAAATTCCACTTTTACAGGATTTAGTCAAAATATTTTCGTGATAGAAGCAATAGGAATTGTTCTGTTTATTATTATCTTATCAGGGGGATTATCTTGTATATTAACAAAATGGTTGAATCGCAAAACGATAGTGGAGCGATTGTAAACGAAACAATATCAAAAGTAATTAATTTCAAGAAGTTAAGATTGAAAAGGAACAGGTTACATGGTAATCTTTTATATAGCCTATTGCTGAAATGTGAGAAGAGAGGGGTAAGGACATGAACAAAAGCAAAAATAGGAAAAGGATATAAAAGATGAATAAGAAAAAAATACTGTTAGTGATAATAGTGATGATATTTTTAGGGTTGGGAATTGGCGATTTTATTTTAGATGCAAGATGGAAACCACTTGGAAATATGAGTCATAATATGAAAGAACCCAAAACATTCAGTTCTGATTTTTCGTTTCAGGCAGTCAAAGGAATGAGAGTTAGAATTGATATAGGTACAATGGTTGAAGGAGGTACTGTAGATTTTGTTTTAAGTGATTCAAAGGGGAATATCATAGAAAAATTACCAAAAGCAAAAGAATTAGTCACATATGTGATTTTTGACTATGATGATACTTATACATTAACAGCAATATGTAATGATTTTATAGGGAAATATAGAGGAAAAGTTAGTATAAAGAGATTCTGACTTTTATCAACTTAAAGTGGGACAGTTACCTGTCCCACTTTTCAATATGTGCCGCGAGCACGTCAAATTTATCCTCATAAATCAGATTCAATAACTTATCTAGATTCTTCAAAGCCAGTGTAATTTTCTCAGGCTCACAGATCTGCTTTTCTACAGCAAGTGCCAGCTCGTCCAAGTCAACGACCTTTACAAAGCCATCAGGATAGATGATCACGTCTGCAAGCAAATCAGTTGCGACCAGAGTATTGGTCTCTTCGTTATAATCATAATCCACAATATCACAATACCAGTATAAGAGCGTGTTATCAGCACGGTAGAACTTGCTGACCTTAAAGCCCTGATTCAGGAAATAGCAGGAAAAGCCGTGGTGCAGTTCGCGTTTTGGCTTCAGAGTATTCCATTTTGAGACAATGATATCGTCATTTACTTCAAGTAAGATATCGTCTTTTAGAAGAACACATTCCTCAGGAATCATGCGTTTTCGGTAGATTGCTGGATTTTCTTTCATAAGACCACCTCTTTCTGGACATGCTTTTACTATAATGATACGTGTTCAACACACTAATGTAAATATGATTTTATAAAAATTTAATAAACTGTCAAAAGTAAATAAATAATTTAGAAAAAATATCCACTTACTAGACAGATTTCTAAAAATTCTGTATAATTTTGATTAGGCATTTTAAGAGTATTAGCCGAATGGAGGAAAAGCATGAAGTATCATAAGACAGTTTATCAGTCATTAGCTATGATTACCCAGTTTGGCATCAATATGCTCGTACCTATCTTTTTATGCTCTTTTCTGGGATGGTATCTGGACAAGAAGCTTCAGACCTCCTGGCTGTTTGTCGCATTATTTTTTGTGGGTGCTCTTGCAGGTTTTCGAAATGTATTCATTGTGGCAAAGAAGATAGCCGATACCAAAGATGAAACAAGGGAAGCAAAGCGAAGAGGAATCCATGTAGCAGGAGATGAAAAGGAAGAAAATGATTAAGAAAATCAGCAGTATTAACAGTGCCTTGCCTGGATTGCTGGGGGGAATTATTCTATTTGGAGCAGCAAGCCAGCTTGTGGGCGTCTTTCTTGTGGCAGATAAGACAAACTACAGCATAGGACTCTGGATAGGAGTACTAACAGCAATATTTATGGCATTCCATATGGCATTTTCTTTGAATAATGCATTGGATATGGGGGAAAAGGGGGCGCAGACAGCAGCAACGAGACAGAATCTCATCAGATATCTGATAGTGATTATTATTCTGGGTATACTGATGGTGACGGAAATCGGCAATCCGATAGCTGCTTTTGTCGGAGTAATGGGACTTAAGGTATCTGCCTATTTACAACCGGTTTTTCAGAAATTGTCTCATAAGAAGAAAACTGAATAGAGAAATATATTAAGGAGGTGAGTTTATGGAAACAGGAATCTTGTTATCCTCAGAGGAACTTGACTTTATGGTTCATGGAATTTTTCAATATGAATTCTTTGGTCAGACTGTATGGATAACAACAACGCATGCGTGTCTCTTTATTGTAATGATGATACTTTGTATCTTTTGTCTTTTGGCAAATAGAGCAGTCAAGCATGCGACAGAGGTCCCGGGAGCTTTCCAGAATGTAGTAGAGCTTATCGTCGAGATGCTTGACAATATGATTAAGGGAGTTATGGGAAAGAATGCTGCAGCATTTGCTAACTATATCGGTATTCTTTTCATGTTTATTCTGCTTAGTAACATTTCGGGTCTCTTTGGCTTACGCCCGCCTACAGCCGACTACGGTGTAACATTAGCACTAGGTTTGATTACCTTTACACTGATTCACTTCAACAAGTTTAAGCATCAAAAGGTATCAGGCGTAATTAAGGGATTGTGTGATCCGTGGCCAATTTGGGCGCCAATCAATATTATCGGTGATGTTGCAGTACCGATTTCCCTGTCCTTACGTTTGTTCGCAAACGTATTATCAGGAACCGTAATGATGGCATTGATTTATGGATTGCTTGGCTGGATTGCAACAGCGTGGCCGGCAGCATTGCATGTATACTTTGATTTGTTCTCAGGAGCAATTCAGACATACGTATTCTGTATGTTAACCATGACGTATATCAATGACGCAATTGGAGATTAAAAAGTAAATAAATCTATCAGGAGGAAGAAATTATGGAATTTAATTCAAACTTTATCTTAGGATGTTCAGCAATTGGTGCAGGTCTTGCGGTTATCGCAGGTATCGGACCTGGTGTTGGTCAGGGTATCGCAGCAGGACATGCGGCAGCAGCAGTTGGTAGAAACCCGGGTGCAAAATCTGATATCACATCTACCATGTTATTAGGACAGGCGGTAGCCGAGACAACAGGTCTTTACGGTTTGCTTATTGCTATGCTTCTGTTATTCGTTAAGCCACTGGTACCATAATAAAACGTATATATACGAAGTAATCAAAAAAGGAGGGCTTAAGGCATGATACTAGCTACTGAAACAGTAGGTATGAGCCGGCTTTTTGACCTTGACTTTCAGTTATTGGCAGATGCTACGCTGATGATTATCGCCATGTTCTTCCTGTTTCTGTTTGCATCGCATTTTCTGTTCAATCCGGTCAGAAAGTTGTTGCAGGACAGACAGGACAGGATTAAGGGAGAACTTGAGCAGGCAGCAGCAGATTGTAAGAGTGCTGAGGAGACAAAGGCTCTTTATGAAGCAAAGCTTGCAGGAGCAGATAAGGAAGCGGAAGAAATCTTGGAAGATGCCCGCAAGCGTGGTAAGGAAAATGAAGCCAGAATTATTGCTGAAGCAAAGGAAGAGGCTGGAAAGATTGTAGAAAGAGCCAGAGTAGAAGCCGAACTTGAGAAGAAGAAAATGACAGATGAAGTAAAGCGCGAGATGGTTGCGGTTGCATCTGTTATGGCAGCCAAGATTGTACAGGCTAATATTGATACCAATGTTCAGCATCAGCTGATAGAAGAGACTTTGAAAGAAATAGGTGATAGCACATGGCTAAGCTAATTTCCAAAACATACGGGGAAGCGCTGTTTGAGCTTGCCGTTGAAGAAAATAAGACGGGTCTCTTTCTGGAAGAGGTAGGAGAACTTCTCAAGGTTATCGAGCAGAATCAGGATTTTGGACAGTTCATGAACCATCCAAAGATTCCAAAGGAAGAGAAAATCGCAGTCATGGAGAGTATATTCCGTGACAGAATCGATAAAGAGCTTTTGGGATTTCTGGTAACGATTGTTGAGAAGGACAGATACTCTGAGATTGAAGAGATTCTAAAGTATGTCGTAGACAGCATCAAGGAATATCGAAAGATTGGTGTTGCTTATGTGACAACAGCGAT
Source organism: uncultured Roseburia sp. (assembly GCA_964445375.1). Taxonomy (GTDB): domain Bacteria; phylum Bacillota; class Clostridia; order Lachnospirales; family Lachnospiraceae; genus COE1. Next base: position 647 of record CAYUKO010000125.1, on the reverse strand, counting down.
TCCGCTACAGGAAAATGAGAAAAAGGATATCGAAGCAAAGCTGCTTAACACCACAAAATATGAGACGCTGGAATGCCATTATCAGGTAGACGAGGGTCTGATTGGTGGAATGGTGATCCGTATGGGTGACCGTGTTGTAGACAGCAGTATCCGAACCAAGTTAGAAAGTCTGGAGCGCGAATTGATGGCAATCCAGATATAAAATCAAAGAAAGGTGCGAAGATCCATATGAATTTAAGACCAGAAGAAATAAGTTCTGTGATTAAGGATCAGATTAAGAGATATGCCTCTGAACTTGAAGTATCCGATGTGGGTACCGTTATTCAGGTTGCAGACGGTATTGCTCGTGTACACGGACTTGAGAAGGCAATGCAGGGCGAACTTCTTGAATTCCCAGGTGAAGTATATGGTATGGTAATGAACCTTGAGGAAGACAATGTTGGTGCTGTATTACTTGGTAGTTCGCGTAATATCAATGAAGGCGACACCGTAAAGACAACAGGTCGTGTTGTAGAAGTACCGGTAGGTGATGCTATGCTTGGCAGAGTTGTCAATGCGTTAGGTCAGCCGATTGATGGAAAGGGTCCTATCCAGACAGATAAATATCGTCAGATTGAAAGAGTTGCATCCGGTGTTATCACAAGAAA
>CAYUKO010000124.1:0-11651 GCA_964445375.1 uncultured Roseburia sp. | reverse complement strand
AATGACATTGCATGATTGAGGGGCAGGGGAGTTGAGAGTGTCGAAGACACTTTTTCACATGAGAGGCGGATAGGCGAATTTATTGAAAAAATATGGAGGCTATGATACTATGAATAAGAGGAAGTATATACGAAAACAGGAGGAATTGCTGACATTGACTCGGACAGATTTAAAGCGGCATATACTTATACAGAAAATAAAGGAATTCCGTTTGCTAGATGATGATTTCATGAGCAAGGTTTTTGAAGATGATATAGAATGTACTGAGTTTCTTTTGCATATTATAATGGGGAAGAGTGACTTAAAAGTTCAGGATGTTCGAACGCAATATAGTATTAAGAACTTGTTAGGGCGTTTTGTTAGATTAGACATTCATGCCATAGACGATATGCAAAAAAAGTATAATATTGAAATACAACGTGCAGATAAAGGTGCAGGTGCAAAGAGGGCAAGATATAATAGTAGTGTGATAGATGCAAACTCATTGCCTGCAGGAGTAGATTTTGATGAGTTACCGGAAACATATGTAATATTTATTACAGAAAAAGATGTCATAGGTGGTAATTTGCCTATTTATCATATTGAACGTATTGTGAAAGAGATGGAAAAACCATTTAATGATGAAGCGCATATAATTTATGTGAATGGAGCATATCGTGACGAATCACCATTAGGAATGCTTATGCATGATTTTGCATGTTCAAATCCAGAGGATATGCATTATAAAATTTTGGCAGATAAAACCAGATACTTTAAAGAAAGTGAGAAAGGAGTGGCTGCTATGTGTAAGATGGTAGAAGAATTAATAGATAGTGACAAGAAAGTGCATTACGTTTGTTAATGCTTGGTAAACTTTCTAATGAAGAGATAGCTGAGAGCTTAGGGCTTGAGGTTGAGGTAGTTAAGACATTGGCAGAAGAACAGAAGAGATTGTGAAGAAAAGTCTGTAAATGCTAATCTTCTATGATAATGATTAGGCTGAAGGCTTTCAAGAATGAGCTTTCAGCCTTGCATTATATATAACAGTTCTATTTAACTTATTCTTAAATTCAGTTTATATAATCATATAATTATTTTTTTCATTATAGCCAATGTTTTTTTATAAGTAAGTATGCATTGGATGTAGGTCATTGAGACTTTGTCTACACTCTGGAACGCTTGTATATTCGTATGCAGGCGTTTTAGACTGTAGATAAAGTGAATATTAAAGGTGGCCTCTGTATATTAAATGAAATATTATACAGAGGCTATTTTTTATGAATGAAATTATGTTACAATGAGAATGAAAACATGAATTTTATGGAGGTGCATAATGAAAAAATATTTGATGCCAATTATTATGTTGGTAATATTTGAAACAGTTGCATTTACATTATGGTTGACAAAGGAGAACATTTTTTATCTATTGAATTTCAGCTATATTGGTTGCTCTATTGCATTAGGTCTTACACTCTATATTAAAAAATATAAGTATGCTCGACGTGTGACTCAGCTTTTTGTAGGATTATATATGTTGCTCTATTTAGGCGTGATTTCTAACGAGAATATGCAAATAGAAGGATTTTGGTATTATCTGTTCACCGGTGTTTTTGAGGCGGCTACTATTCATTATGTAGTGGCTAAGATTTTCGGACCATTGATTTTTGGAAGAGGCTGGTGTGGATATGCCTGTTGGACTGCGATGGTATTAGATTTTTTACCATATAAAGTACCAATGCAGCCAAGAAAGAAAATAGGATGGATTAGATACATTGTTTTTATTATATCATTAGTATTTGTTTCTTCCCTGTTCCTGGTTCATGTAGGTAATATGGAAAAAATAATGTTTTGGGCTTTTATAATAGGAAACGTGCTGTATTATATGGTTGGTATTATGCTAGCATTTGCGTTTAAAGATAATCGTGCTTTTTGTAAATACATATGTCCAATTACGGTGTTTATGAAACCAATGAGCTACTTTTCATTATTTAGAATAAAATGTGATACAGACAAATGTGTATCATGCGGAAAATGCAAAAAGGTTTGTCCAATGGATGTTGACATGACAGATAATTCGAGAAAACGTCAAAATGGAACGGATTGTATTTTGTGTTTTGAATGCGTAAAGGCGTGTCCTAAAAAAGCATTGTAAATATTGAAATAAAAAGAAACGGAGATTCTTCTTACGAGAAAGTGATTCCGGAAATTTTAGAACGTGAAAGAAAAGGTGAGGTGATTTCTTGAGTAAGAGTCTTTACTTTAATTATTGAAAAGACATATATTGCGAATACCTTCTGTAAAACAACAACTAGGAGGAGAGAAATAACGATGAATAAGGTTGTTAAGACTGTAAGGAGTATATTTTTTTCACTTGTTAAGGCTGTATTGGGGATATTACTTATGTTTGTTGTGTTAATAGTTGTACTTTGGCTTTGCTTGACTTATACGGCAAATTATAAAAAGACAACATGTGACACTGCTGTCTCGCCGGACGGAGTATATCAATTGACACTTCAAGCTATTGGAGACCCCGATTGGCCCTTTGGTTCAGCTAGTGGACGATTAATTCTTAAAGAGAGCGAGAGTAAGATATCTCAAGCAGATTTTGAACTAAGGAATGATGGTGGAAGCATAAGTAGTGATTGTTGGACCGTTACATGGCATGAAGAGTATGTAGAAGTCATTCTTTCTGGAAAAGAACAATTTGATGAACAAGTGCTTTTGTATTTTGATGGGAAAATGGAAAGTCAGCAGTTGATTGATAGATAAAAATTGGAATTAAGAAAAGGTAGGCTGTCAGTGACAGCCTACCACTGTAGACAAAGGATTCAAAAGTCAACATAACAAAGACTTTTGAGTCCTTTTTTGGTATAATGAAAATATCAAGTAAAGGCGGTACACTTCTATGATGACACAGAATGCAGACAAGAAAAGAGAGCAGATTCAGATGTTCTGTATGGACGACATGGTTCCTGAAAATCATCTTCTTCGAATTATTGATAAAGCAATTAACTGGAACTTTATATATGAGTTAGTGGAATCAAAATACAGTCAGGAAACAGGGCGTCCAAGCATGGACCCTGTTATGCTGATAAAAATACCTTTCATTCAGTATCTATATGGGATTCGAAGTATGCGACAGACTGTCAGAGAAATCGAAGTAAATGTAGCATACCGTTGGTTTCTAGGATTAAGTATGTTGGATAAGGTTCCTCATTTCTCTACTTTTGGGAAGAATTATTCCCGAAGATTCAAGGATACAGATTTGTTTGAACAGATATTTTCACGTATCCTCGAAGAATGCTATAAGTTTAAATTAATTGATCCAAGCGAGGTTTTTGTAGATGCTACCCATGTAAAGGCTCGTGCAAACAACAAAAAGATGCAGAAACGAATTGCTCATGAAGAAGCTCTGTTTTATGAGGAAATGTTAAAAAAAGAAATCAATGAAGACCGCGAAGCTCATGAAAAGAAACCTTTAAAAGATAAAGATGATGATAATAAGGATGATAATGATAATACTCCTTCATCAGGAAATGGGAATGGTAAAGAAAAAACGATTAAGACAAGTACCTCAGACCCTGAAAGTGGCTGGTTCCATAAAGGAGAGCACAAAAGTGTTTTTGCTTATGCAGTAGAAACTGCCTGTGATAAGAATGGCTGGATTCTAGGTTACTCAGTACACCCAGGCAACCTTCACGACAGCCGTACCTTCCAAAGCCTTTATGAAAAAATCAAAAATATCGGAATAGAGACATTGATAGCAGATGCCGGTTATAAAACTCCTGCAATAGCAAAGCTTTTGCTTGATGATGGAATTAAACCTCTTTTTCCGTATAAAAGACCAATGACAAAAGAAGGTTTCTTTCGCAAATATGAGTATGTATATGATGAATATTTTGACAGCTATATATGCCCAAACGACCAGCTTTTAACATATCGAACTACGAACAGAGATGGTTACAGGGAATATAAAAGTTTTGGGGAAACATGCGCCTCCTGTCCATATTTGTCTCAGTGTACCCAAAGCAAAGACCATGTAAAGGTTGTGACAAGGCACATATGGGAACCGTATATGGAAATATGTGAGGAAATCCGTCATACGCTAGGAATGAAAGAATTGTATTCCAAACGAAAGGAAACGATAGAAAGAATCTTTGGAACAGCAAAAGAGAATCATGGTCTGCGATATACACAGATGTTTGGAAAAGCCCGAATGGAAATGAAAGTCGGGCTTACTTTTGCATGTATGAATTTAAAGAAGCTGGCCAAAATGATTCAATTAAGGGGTAAACAGAACCCTAAATATTTTGGAAATATATGTTTTTGCTAAAAATTACAGTGACTATACGCAAATAGCCTCTAGGTTTACAAACCTAAGAGACTATTTGTCTACAATCTGAGGTAGGCTGTCAGTGACAGCCTACCTTGTGCATGTTGAATTTATTACTTTCATCAGAAAAGTATTTTTAAATTGGCAGTATCAATCAATCCCATTTTTTGAGTTCTATCGGTGAAATAAAGGTGAGCCATGTGTTCTTGCTCATCCCAGACGATTTGCAGTACGTTTTCAGGTAAAACTATGTTGTACTGATACAAATCATCGTCCATCTTGTCATAAAAATATCCGTTTAATGTTGATATTAGTTCCAAGTCTTTATCGTTATCTATATTATCAATAATTAGTCCCGAATCAATGTTTTGAAATAGTAATTGTATGTTCCCATTTTGTTCTCCAATAATGATATATAGTATAGCATTGGCACCAACAGGAAACTCCATTGCTAGTGATTGTGTCCCGAAAAGATTGTCATAAGGTGAACATAGGGAGAAATTATATTTTAACAGTGAGCTTTCGAATTCTTCAAAGCAATAATTATCCCAATCTTTATAGGATGTAAGAATAGAACTGTTACCTTGTGCATCTGTCGAACTGACTATAAGACTGTTCTGGGAATTGCGATAAACATCAATCGTATAGTTATTAAGGGTGGTAGTTACATAAGGAAAACATTTGGTAGTATCAATATCTGTCTGAAAAGAGTCATTTGTAGGGAGATATGGGACAGTAGTTAATTCTATACAATTATTACCAACTTTAGTTTTATATGAAGAATCAGTTGATTTTGCCGTTTGAGGAGTGAAATGAGTTTTAAATATAAAGCAAAATATAAGTGTCAGTATTCCTAAAAAAGCAAATTTAAAAAAAATTTTTCTCATTAGTAGAGTCCTTTCCTGAAATGTTTACATTTTAGTATAAGTGCTTGAAAGAAAATAGTCCACAGCAGTATCTAACGATTCGGAAAAAATTAATATAAATAGAGATATTATTGCCTATTATGTGTTATGATGTGATTACGTTTTTATTTATAAACGCTAAATAATGGATAATAAGAGAGGGAGAGTTAAATATGCCACCAAGTAGAAGAAGTTCCAGTTCCAGAAGTTCTAGAAGCAGGAGCAGCAGTTCCAGAAGCAGAAGTAGCTCCAGAAGTAGAAGCAGTTCTAGAAGTAGTAGTTCCAGAAGACATAGCAGTACATCGCACAGCAGTTTCTCATACGATGGTTTCTCATTCGGTAGTTCTGCAAGCGGGCAGCGTGCACGATATAACCAGCCGGCAGGCGTACCAAGGCATATCAAGTCAAAAGCGATTTGTATGAGATGTAGAAATCATACTTATGTATATTATAGTGAACCATGGATAGATGATATGACAGGAGTAAATTATAAGCAAGGTTATTATGATGAAACTGGTAAATACTATGATGCAGATGATATAGCATTCAAGAGACAGGATGGTTCCTATACTGCACATTTTGTATGTGAGTATTGTGGTAGTGAGGCAGAGCTTGTTTGGACAGAAGGTGTTTATCCGACATGCAATAGCTGTGGTGCTCAAATGACCAAAGAGCTTACCTATGTGGATGACGTAATCAAAGTGGAAAGCTATCAGAGGTTTCAGCGACATAATGGCAGTAATATTGAGAAGTTAGTAGTAAAATCTGTAGTTGCAGTATTTATAGTGGGAATATTGAGTCAGATAGTCAGTGAGATAGCCTTATTTAAGTATGCCGGGAAGGGTGATGCTTATAGTTATGAAGATACCTATAGCAGTGGCAATTACAGTAGTGGATATGATGAAATAACGAATATTGATATTTATGGTACTGACATTTATCTGGATAAAGTTGATGACAATACCTATGTCATTTGTGAACAGACCGATGACTATGAGAAACATCTTACCTGGGATTATGGAGCAGATTCCTACTATGATTATGATAGTGATTGCTATTTATGGTACAATACAGACGTTTCTCCAAATCTCTGGCAGTACTGGTATGAAGATATAGCAGGCAGTGATTATTATGGCTGGATGGAATGTGAAGGTACTACTTGGTATATTGAGGTTTCTGATACAGAATGGAAAGAATATACCGGAGATACAACGAGTCTGTGGCATATACAAAATCAGTTTGACTAATTAAGAGACATAGATTAGGGTAATTTAAGTATCGGAGATAATCTGAATGAAATTTTTGTCAGGGTTCGCTTTTTGGCGAACCCTTTAAAGATAAAGGCGTAAAGGGGTAATATGAAGGTAAGCATTGGAAGAGAGCGAAATGATGGAATGAAAGGAAAACAAACGGTATGAAAAAAAGATTGGTTTATATAATAGGAGTTTTAGTACTATTATTATCGGCTTGTGGAAATGAAACACAAGACCAGACAGAAATAGAGAGTTCCAGCGAGAGCATGATTTCAGAGGAAATACTAGAAGTAGAAAGTACATATACAGAAAATCTCGACGAAGAAATATCAAGTGAAAGTATCAGTGAAGAAGGTACAAGCGAAGCTTTGGATATGCAACAGTATTCCAATGCAAGTATTTATTTTGAATATCCGGTAGAATGGATGCTTACAGAGCAGCAAGGTGAGGACGGGGCTTGTGTAAGGATTTCAAATCCGAAAAAAGATGATAGTGCGGTCTTTGAACTTGTACAAGGAGAGGCATGGCGTGTTAATCTGGATAATACAGAAGAGGATTATGCACAATTTCTAAGTAAAGAGTATGGAGAGTCAGAAGTTACAGATTTATCAATGATAACTGTTGATGGATATGATGCGAAAAAACTGCAATTTACCTATAAAGAGAATGAACAGAAGTATGTGGGAACGAAATATCTAGTAGTTGTTGATGTAGTATCTTTTGAGATTACATATAGATATCCTTTAGAAAAGGCAAAAGAGTACGAAATGCAAGGAGAAAGTATCCTTGCATCGATTCAGTTCACAGTGGCTAAGACTGCTATACAGCAAGCTTTTTTATCTGTACTTCTTAGTGAACAACCATTCTTTTACACAAATAAATATGTTGGTCAGGATAGAGAAGTACTTCATACTTATAATGGATATTTGAAGGAATCACCTTTTGATGAAAGAATAATGACATTTCCAAGATTTTCTATTGTAGATATGGATGGAGATGATGTACCGGAAATTGTATTGGAAATGGAGAATTACCTGGGATTTGTTGTTTTGAGATATAAAGATGGTAAAATACAGGGTAATGAGTTTTGGTATCGGTGGTTAATCGATTTGCGTGAAAATGGAACATTTCTAGGAACTAGTGGGGCTGAAGTGTATACAATTGGAAAGCTATATTTTGTGAATGATACGTTTGTGGATAGCGATAAATTACATCGCCAGTATCCATCCTATTATCTTCACGATGTTCCCGCTACACAGGAAACATTTAAACAATCAGAGGCAGAAATATTTACGGATGTTCCTCAAGTTGAGTGGTACGATTTTACTGAAGAATCGATTAAGCAACACATCACAGAAAGTCCTTTATTTGTAGAAGTTCCGGAAGAAAAAGCACTTCGAATGCAGCAAAGGCAGGAATATATGGATTCGTTAAGCTATCTGGTGGAGTTGAAATGTAATTATATAGAAGATAGTCAGGAAGAAAAAAACAAGAATGCAAAACAGTATTATTATGAATGCAAGGAAGAATTGGAAAAAATATATAAGCTGTGTGAAGATAATTTTCAACAGGAAGAGCGTACAATACTACAAAAGGAACAGCAATACTGGGAAGAGGGAATTGAGAAAAGACTGGTTGAGGATTTGTTACGATATGATGCTTATAGTATTGAGGACTTGAAGGAACAATGGCTTTATTACGATTATGGAGACATGTATCTAAGACGTACATTGTATCTGATAAATTGCTATTATGGATGTGATTTTTATGATTGATGAGGAGCATCATAAAAATCACCACCCCAAGGTATATTAGATTATGCTGATGTGGCATATGGTCTTTTTGACGAGTATATAACATGGACACCGGAACATTTGACGCGGGATGTAGATTTGGAATATGTATTAATGAAGTTGAATAAACTGAGTAATCCCAATTAAGGTCTTAGAGGAAGTTGCAAAAGAGTATATTGTGTAGTAGTCTTAAGTAAAAGAATATTGCGAATTGTTCCCACCAAGCATAGGTAGTTTAGCTATATGTGCAGCATAGTGGGACTTTTGCTTTTATGTGATTTTATATAATGATACAAGAGAAAAGGGAGAGTGTATTATGCCGCCAAGTAGAAGAAGTTCCAGTTCCAGAAGCTCTAGAAGTCGGAGCAGCAGTTCCAGAAGTAGAAGCAGTTCCAGAAGACATAGCAGTTCATCGCATAGCAGTAGTTATTCATCATATAGAAGTTCATCAAGCAGATATCGCGCACGAACGAATCAGCCAACAGGAGTGCCTGCGCATATCTTGTCAAAAGCAATTGCCATGAATTGTAGAAATCATACCTATGTATATTATAATGAGCCATGGGTAGATAGTGTGAGTGGAATGTCCTATAAGCAGGGTTATTATGATGAAAATGGTAAATACTATGATGCAGACAGTCTGATATTCAAACGTCAGGATGGTTCCTATAATGCGCATTTTGTATGTGAATATTGTGGCAATGAAGCTGAGTTTGTGTGGACAGAAGGCATATATCCGACGTGCAAAAGCTGCGGTGCGCAAATGAATAAAGAAATGGCATATATTGATGATATCATTCAGGTAGAAAGTTATCAGAGTGCTCTGAATGCGCAAAATACGAAGCGGAGTGGTTTCAATATTGTAAAGAAAATAATCATTGGCTATTTTATTGTTGTTTTTGGAACGTCGATATTAAGTGTAATTATTGGTGCTTCTGCCATGTACAATAGTTTTGACGATTTTAAAGACGATATTTATAATGAGATAATTAATGCTTCTTACGTCAGTGATGATAGCTATGAGTATGAGGAGATAACCAATATTGATATTTATGGTGAGGACATTTATTTGGATAAGGTAGATGACAATACATATGTAATTTGTGAATCAACAGACGAGTACGAGAAGCATCTTACCTGGGATTATGGAGCAGATTCTTACTACGATTATGATAGCGATTGTTATTTATGGTACAATACAGACGTTTCTCCGAATCTCTGGCAGTACTGGTATGAAGATATAGCTGGCAGTAATTATTATGGCTGGATGGAATGTGAAGGCACTACTTGGTATATTGAAGTTTCTGATACAGAATGGAAAGAATATACCAGAGATACAACAGGTCTGTGGCATATACAAAACAAGTTTGATTAATCAGGTGAGTACGTGAAGGATAAAAATAATTTTGCAGTGATTGATACAGAAACAACATGGGACGATGTAGTGATGTCTATTGGTGTTGTCATAGCAAAGGCAAGTACAAAAGAAGTAATAGAAGCAAAGTATTTTCTCATTGATCCAGAATATACACATGGAGGAATGTATTCTGGAGCTTTGAAAATGCCGGGGATAGAAGAAATGATAGTAGATACCAGAGCAAATGTGATATTAGCGATTGATAGTTGGCTTAAGGAAAATAAGGTAGATAGGCTTTTGGCATATAATGCATCGTTTGACAGGAATCATTTACCAGAATTGAAATCCTATACGTGGTGTGACATCATGCGACTGGCTGCATATCGTCAATACAATGCGAAGATACCTGTAGATGTTGCGTGCTATGGTACGGGGAGAATGAAGAGAGAATATGGCGTTGAGCCGATTTTACGCATGCTGGGAGAAGATAAACATTATGAAGAAACACATAATGCTTATTTTGATGCATTAGATGAGCTGAAGATTGTTCAGTTATTGGGGCATGAGATAGAAGTGTATGACAATGCGGTTATCGGAAGGTAAAAAAATCTTGGAAAATATACACCAGTTATACCAGCAAGTTACTTGAAAAAGAGTGTAAAACAGTGTAAAATCGAAACGATAAATTATTATGGATGCGAAATGAGGATAAGGAATGGCACTGAGTAAGAAACCTGTTAATGGTATGAAGGATATTATGCCGGATGAGATGCAGATTCGTGATTATGTGATTAGCGTAATCAAGGAAACATATGGAAAGTTCGGCTTTACACCAATGGAAACACCTTGTATGGAGAATATTGCAAACTTAAGCAATAAACAGGGTGGCGAAAATGAAAAATTAATTTTTAAGGTATTAAAGAGAGGCGAAAAGCTCAACCTTGAGACGGCAAAGGAAGAGAATGATGTGGTTGACTTTGGTATGCGTTATGACTTAACCGTGCCATTGGTTCGTTATTATTCTAATCATGCAAATGAACTGCCTTCTCCATTTAAGGCTTTACAGATGGGTAATGTATGGAGAGCTGACAGACCACAAAGAGGTAGATATCGCCAGTTCATGCAGTGTGATATTGATATTTTAGGTGAGGCTTCTAATCTTGCAGAAATCGAATTGATTCTTGCAACAACAACAACACTTGGAAAGCTTGGATTCAAGAACTTTGAGATTCGTATCAATGACAGAAGAATCTTAAAGGCAATGGCTGCATACAGTGGTTTTGCAGAGGAAGATTATGACAGCGTATTCATTACTCTGGATAAGATGGACAAGATTGGTCTTGAGGGTGTAGAGAGTGAATTGCTCGAAGATGGCTATGCTAAGGAAAGTGTAGAAAAGTATCTTTCTTTATTCAAGGGAATGCAGGAGTCTGATGATACACTCAGCTTTATTGAAGAAAAGATGACAGGTTTCCTTGAGGAAGAGGTTAAGACAAGTTTCCGCGAAATCGTAGAAAGCGTAAATGCGACAAAGGGAGACCACTTTAAGTTAGTTTTTGATCCAACTTTGGTACGTGGTATGTCTTACTATACAGGAACCATTTTTGAAATTGCTATGCCGGAATTTGGCGGAAGCTGCGGTGGCGGCGGACGTTATGACAAGATGGTTGGCAAGTTTACAGGCAAGGATGTACCGGCTTGTGGTTTCTCAATTGGTTTTGAGAGAATCATTCTGTTATTGATGGAAAGTGGCTTCAAGGTACCGAATCAGAGCAAGAAGGTTGCGTTCTTAATTGAAAAGGGCGTAGAAGGTCAGGCACTTTGTGATATTATCGCAGAAGCTCAGAATGTAAGAAAAGATGGTACACAGGTATTAGTTGCCAGAATGAATAAGAATAAGAAGTTCCAGAAGGAGCAGCTCACAGCAGAAGGCTATGAGGAGTTCAAGGAATTTTATAAGAATCCATTAAAATAAGATAATCTCTCGGAATTCTGAGTGATTATTCCCAGCACAGCTAGCAATGAACATTG
>CAYUKO010000123.1:0-11714 GCA_964445375.1 uncultured Roseburia sp. | reverse complement strand
GTACGGTGGTGTGGGAGGTCGGTAGATAAAATAATTATCTACCTCCTACCCGATTTCTTTGTTCTATACGGATGCCGAATTGATTTAGCCTAAAGGAGAGATAGTGAATGATAAAGCTGGAGCATGTGAATAAATATTTTGGAGAATTACATGTACTGAAGGATGTAAATCTTGAGGTTGCAGAAGGTGAAAAGCTGGTTATTATAGGACCTTCCGGTTCCGGCAAGTCTACAACGGTACGTTGTATGAACTTTCTGGAGGAACCTACAAGTGGTCATGTTTTCATTGACGGACAGAAGCTGACTATGAAGAACAAGACAAAGCTTGTTAGAGATACGACATCTATGGTATTTCAGCAATTTAATCTGTATCCTCATATGACAGTGTTAAAGAATCTGACGCTTGCGCCGATGAAGCTTCACCATAAGAGTAAAAAGGAAGCGGAAGAATTGGCATTTCATTATCTGGACGTTGTAGGGCTTCGTGATAAGGCAAATGTCTATCCGACAACACTATCCGGTGGACAGCAGCAGAGAATTGCTATTGCAAGAGCCTTATGTGCGCAGACGAAGATTATACTGTTTGATGAACCGACATCGGCATTAGACCCGGAAACCATACAAGAGGTTCTGGATGTTATGATAAAGCTTGCAAAAGAGAACATCACCATGGTAGTTGTTACCCATGAAATGGGATTTGCAAGACAGGTAGCTGACCGTGTCGTATTTATGGCAGATGGCCAGATTATAGAAGAGGGAACTCCCGAGTACTTCTTTACAAACCCAAGCAATGAACGTGTAAAGCAGTTCTTAGGAAAAATTATTAGATAAGAAACAGGAGGAGATTATTATGAGAAAAGAAAGAAAATGGTTGTCACTTGGATTAACAGCAGCAATGTCACTGATGTTGCTTGCAGGATGTGGAAGTTCTTCGGAAACCGCATCAACAACGACGGCGGATACAACGCCGGCAACAGAGACAGCAGCTCCGATAGAGACAACTACAGCAGAAGAAGCAACACAAGAAGTAGCAGCAGATGTTCAGGCTATCATTGACAGAGGTGTATTAAGAGTTGGTGTTAAGAATGCAGTTGTAGGCTTTGGTTATCAGGACCCATTAACAAACGAGTATTCAGGACTTGAGATTTCCATTGCTGAAAAGATTGCAGAGTATCTTGGTGTAGATGTGGAATTTACAGCAGTAACAGCAGCAACCAGAACAGAGCTTTTGGATTCTGGCGACATTGACTGTGTCTTAGCTACCTTCACCATTACCGAAGAGAGAAAGCAGAGCTGGGACTTTACAACTCCATATTTTACCGATCATGTAACCGTACTTGTTGAAAATGCAAGTGGTATTACATCCTTAACAGATTTAAAGGATAAAAAGGTTGGCGTTTCATCCGGTTCTACTTCTGCAAAATCATTAGTAAGCGCTATGATTGATGCAGGCGTTATCACAGGAGAAGGCTTTGATGCAGAGACATTTGATCCGGCAACATGGACGGATGGTGTAAGCTTCCAGCAGTATGACGATTATCCAACCATTTCTACCGCATTAAGTGCAGGTGAAGTAGATGCATTCTGTGTTGATAAGTCCATTCTTGCTATTTACAATACAGAATCCCGTTCATATATCGAAGAGCAGTTTGCACCACAGGAATATGGTATTGCAACGACAAAGGGGTCAGGTTTCTCAGCACTTGCAGAGGAACTCATCCAGGGATGGCTTGCAGATGGTACGATTGACGCACTCATTGCGGAAAATGGTTTAGAATAAAAAGAAAAGTTTGGAGGAAACAAAATGGCTGGTATTTTTTCAAAGGATGCATGGCTGAAAGTATGGACATATCGTGAAACCTTTGGTCTTGGACTCATAACAACAGTAGAAACGGCACTTATTGGTGTTTTACTGTCCATGGTACTGGGAATTCTCTTTGGACTCATGTCTACCAGCGAGAAAAAGCTTTTAAAAGGAATCAGTCGTGTTTATGTTGAACTGATACAGAATACGCCGCTGTTATTACAGATTTGTTTCCTCTATTATGCGCTTGCTTTTTCAGGGCATAGCCTGGGCATTCTTGTAACTGGTATTTTATCTCTTGGTATCTATCACGGTGCATATATGGCAGAAGTAGTAAGAGCAGGTATCGAGGCTATTCCTAAGGGACAGTTTGAGGCAGCCTATGCACAGGGATTTGGCTATTTTGGAAAAATGTATTATATTATATTGCCACAAAGTATTAAGATTATCTTACCACCTATGGTGAATCAAGTAGTAAATTTGATAAAGAACACTTCCTGTCTGTATATTATTGGTGGCTCCGATCTTATCTCTCTAACCTACAGTTTTGTAACAGGAGCACAGACAGGAGGTGCTTATGCACCAGCTTATCTGGTCAGCGGATTATTGTTTTTCTTAATTTGTTTTCCTCTTTCCAAGGCTGCAAGTGTATGGGAAAATAACCTTAAGAAAAGAGATCAGAGAATTACGACCGGTAGAAAGAAGGTGGCATAGGGATGGATACATGGATGGCAAGTTTTTCCATATTAACCAATTCTGCGATATGGGCATATGTTTTGAAGGGAACCGGATTTACACTGATTATATCAGCGCTTGCAGTTATTATTGGTATCGTGCTTGGTTCGGTGTTAGCGTTGGTCAGAAATTATTGTAATAAATCATGGACCGTTATTTTCAAGTGGATTGCAACAATTTACATAGAAGTATTCCGTAATACGCCACTTTTATTATGGATTTTTATTTGCTTGGTATTCTGTCCGTGTCCTGAGATTTTTGCAAGAAAGATGCTAGGTTTAACCTCAGTAGAAACAAAGCTATTATTTAAGGCTGCGGTTGCCTTGATTCTTTTTACCTCATCGGTCATTGCAGAAATTATACGTGGAGGATTAAATTCCGTGCCAGTAGGACAGTTTGAGTCAGGAGAGGCACAGGGCTTTCATACGGTTCAGATTATGATTTATATTGTGCTTCCGCAGGCATTTAAAAATATTGTTCCAACGCTTCTTAGCCAGGTAATTACGACGGTTAAGGATTCTTCTTACCTTGCCAACGTAGCGACCATTGAACTGATGGCAAGAATGAAAAAAGTATTAAGTTCGGCGAATATGTATAACGGAACAGGAATGATTAATGTGTCAGATGTTTTTGTACTGTTTGGCTGTGCGGCCTTGATTTATTTTATCATTAACTTTACGTTGTCCTGTGTTGTACGTTCTCTGCAAAAGAAGAATGTAAAGCTGGGACGCCCGGTAATAGAAAATACAGAGAATTAGTGAGGGATTGTCATGAGTAAATATGTGATTACCATTTCCAGACAATTTGGCAGTATGGGAAGAACTATTGCAGCAGAAACTGCAAAGCTTCTGGAAATTGAATATCTCGATCGTGATATTGTAGAAGCAACCGCAGCAAGAATGGGAAAGTCCGTAAAGCAGATTAGTGAGGCAGAAGAGAATGCCGGTTTCTTCCTGTTAAGAAAAAAGTATCCGTTTAATATGGGAATTTATAGCATTACCGATGAAATCTTTGCCGTACAGAAGAATATCATCCGGGATGTTGCAGCTAAGCAGTCCTGTATTATCGTAGGACGTTGTGCAGACAGTATTCTTTCTGATTATGAGAATCATCTTAGCGTGTATATCTATGCTCCTTATGAAGCAAGACTGTATAATTGTACCCATGATCTTATGATGGATGAGAAGACAGCGAAAAAAATGATTAAAGAGGTTGATACAGCAAGAATAAATTATCAGAAGAAATATTGTCCCGAAGTAAAAAACATCTTTGATCATAAAGACATCATGATTGATAGCAGTAGATTTGGTATCGAAGGAACAGCCAGACTGTTAGCAGATATCGTGAGAGGAAAATGGGAAGAGAATTAAAACTATCATTGATTTTATATTGACAAAAGTTCTAAAACAAACTAATATTATTTACATGAGAAGCGGTTTTTTACCGTACAGTCTTATGACTCAAGCGGCGTACTCGCTTCTTTTTTTATGTCAATAATATCATATAAAAATAGTCCGTTTTCATTGATTTTTACAACTAATGTCGCTTTAAATATATTTAAACGGGCGGTTTCTTCCCCATTTCCCATAACTGGTAAACCAAAATAGGAATCATATCGATACCAGCCACCAGAAGCAGATTTTTCATGTTTATGCTCTTTATTTATTAACCAACGTTTATTAGTTGCATTAGCAATAAGCTGATCAATGATAGAAGCGGTATTAGCCTTAGCTTTTGCAATGGCACCACGAAGTTTTTTTGTATACCTTGATTCTGAAAATTCGTCTGGAAAATTACCGGGAATTTGAATTTCATCACCATATTCATTTACTATGTATTTCAGACCAATATATTGTTTTAAATAGATTTCAACATCGTTCCATGGAATATTTTGTTTGCCTGTAAAAAGAATTTGTTCAATCTGTGATATTTTATACTCCACTAGAAAACCTCCGCTTGTATTTTTAACTTCTGAATACTAATTTTGTTTTTTTCTTCAGACAATGTTTTATTGCGATATAATTGCTCTGTTTTTATTTTATATTCCATTAACCGTAACAAATATGGGGGCATTTGCCGCCTGCCATGCTCCCAATCTTGTATCGTTCGATATGGTATTTCAAAATAAGCTGAAAAATCTTTCCAATTTAAACCAGTTTCTTCTTTTAGATGTATCAAACGTTCTCTCTCATTCATCAGATGTCCTCCTAAAAAACGCATTGCGTTCATAAGATTATTGTAATCATGAAAACGCAATGCGTCAATATTTTTATTCCACAGATACCTTATTATTAAAATCATCTAATAAAAGTGCCGCAACGATACCAATTGCTATGCATAGCACATTGGTTACACCAGACCTTAAGGAAGTCATGAAGCTTTCAAATGGAATAATGATAACCGTTGCCGCAATGACAATACCTATGATTGCATGAAATGCAAGAGAATAGTACTTCTCAAACAATATATTGATTGCCTTGGAAAGGCAGATAAGCGTGGCCAGAACTCCAATACCTGCCGGAATCAGTACTGACATGGAGAAATGCCCGATTCCATCCACAAAAGGCGTATATAAGCCAAGTGGCATTAAAAGAGTAGAGAAACTCATGCCCGGAGCAATTAAGCTCAAAGCAAGGCAGAATCCGCAGAAAACATACCATACAAAATTAGGTGTAATTTCTACAGAAGAGTTTTCCAGTCCGATTAACAATGCGAAGATGAAAACCAAAGCGACAAGTAAGGAAATATAAGAGCCCTTAGTTCTGCCCTGCTCCCCGGCTTCCCGCCAAAGAGAAGGAAGCATTCCTGCAATCAATCCGATGAAAAGACAAACGGAAGGATTTGGATATTTTTCAAGGACATAGGACAAGAGATTGGCAATTCCTAAAAAGCCAATCGCTGCGCCTATGACATAGGGAATCAGCTTTGGAACATGTGACTTAAACTTGCCAAATGGATTGGCTAAAAGCTCCATAATAGGTTTATAGATGCCAAAGATAACACTCAAGACACCGCCGGATATGCCCGGAAGAACAGCACCTAAACCAATCAAAGCCCCTTGAAAGATTTGAAGAACAAGCTTTCCGGGGGATATTTTTTTATGTTCATTCAATATTAATTACCTCATTTTGTGCAATAGCACATACTTTCTACAATAAATAAACAAAATATGCAGCGTAGCAGATGAGCATGACAATACCCCATGGGCGTGTTAGCTTTTTGGTGCGGAATACACTAATCCAGAGAAGTACACCGGCAAGAATCGCAATGATGGCATCAATCAAGAAATTGGAAGCAAATGGAATCGGAGTAATCAGTGAAGCAGTACCGATTACAAATAAGATATTAAAAATATTACTTCCAACAATATTTCCGATTGCGATATCTGCATTGCCTTTTCTGGCAGCGGTAACAGAGGTTACAAGCTCAGGAAGAGAGGTTCCAAGAGCAACAATCGTAAGGCCGATCACAAGCTGTGGAATACCGAATTTTCTTGCAATCCCTGCGGTTCCTTCCACGAACCAGTCAGCTCCTTTAACAAGCATAGTAAAGCCTACTACTAGCAACAATATTTGTAATAAAAAATCCATGATGAAATCCTTTCTTTTGTAAAATAGGTACACAAATAAGCCTATGAAATAAATAGGCGTCTTATGATAATATTTCGAAAGAAAGGTGTGGTTTCTTACCGTCCTTGTGCTGGATATAGCGAATGATAATAGAACTTTTACGAATATCGGGTATAAAGGAATATGCCTTCCATGTCAGAATGGACGCAAATAAAAGAGGAAGAAGATATAAGAAAAGATAAGCAAAGCGATACCCTTTGCCGGTTCCAGTACGAAAGCTTCTTCTAATAACCTGCTGTTGTATGGCAGATGTTGGTCGTCCTAGTGTTACTTCTGAACAAATCTGATTCAGAAAAGAGATATTATGGGAGCCTTCTAAAGCAGGTAACGTCTGCGTGGAATGTTCATCAGCAATTTCCAGAGCTGTGCATGAAAAAAAGGAATCTACCTGCACAGTGTCAAAGCACATTCCAAGGAGCAATATAAAAGTAAAAAGTAAAATGCAGACATTTTTCTGCGTTTTGTTGATACACATATGCTCACCTACGAAATCCATAATTATAGAACATTGTAACAAAGTATTAGCAAGGTTACAATTGTGTTTATCGCTGAAAAATTCGCAGATTTCATGCCTGAATGAGAAAAAAGAACAAAGAAAAAGATAAAAAAGGAGCTACAGGTTATTTTTATTATTCTTGATTTTGTGTAATATAGTGTTAAATAGTATTTTGTTATAGTTTCATATGTATTGCGAGATAGACAGAAAGCAGGGAGCACGGATGATAAGAATTGCAATATGCGATGATGAAAGTAAGTATCTGAAGAAAATGGAAGAATCCATAAAAATAATTATGCAGAAAGAACAGATACAAGAGTATAAAATTGATTTGTTTTCTTCGGCAGAGGATCTTGAAATGGTCCTTATAGGACAGGAGATTTATCAAGTTATATTTTTGGATATTAATATGCCACAGATGAGTGGTTTGGAATTGGCACAAAGAATCAGAGAGCGTGATAAAGATGTTATACTTGTATTTACAACTGCTTTTTTGGATTATGCGATAGAAGGATACCGACTCAATGTATTGAGATTTTTGTTAAAGGATATGTTGGAGCAGTTATTACCAGAGTGTATGGATGCGGTATTGAGAAAATTGCAATTATATGTAAAGACAATTTCTTGTCCGTTTATAGAAGGAGTGAAAGAGATTCTGATTGCAGATATATGTTATATAGAAAGTCAGAAACACAAGCTGATATTTCATGTATTGCATCATGAACAAAAAATATATACTTTGTATGATAAGTTGGATAATTTTGATGAGAAGCTTGAGGCATATGATTTTATACGTGTTCATAAAAGCTTTCTTGTTAATATCATGTATATAAAAAGTATTGGAAACTATAAAGTAAAGATGCAAGAAGGAGAATTACTTCCAGTTCCAAGAGAGAAGTTTCAACAGGTAAAAGAAAAATACTATTCAATAAAGGGCGATTTGTTATGACAGAGTATTTGCAAGTATCCATTTTGACATTTATAGAGGCATTGTGCTGTACCATATTTTTTGACACGTTTTTTGAGAAAAGGTTCGTAAAATGTTTCCATAAAGTTTATGTATGGCTGGATAAAGTATTATTTTGTGTATTATGTTTGATATTTATAGGGATTTCAATTATTTGTGGAGAAAATTATATAGTAAAAGCAATGGCAGCGATGTTAGCAATTTTCTTTATTATGTTGGGAATGTATCGTGGAAAAGTGTTACAGATATTATTCTTAGCTGTAGTATATTACGGTTTTGTGTTGTTGCTTGACAGGGTATTGTTTATATTTGTGTTATATGCAATGAATGAAAGCGAAGAGATGTTTTGGAGTAATTCAATTAGAGCAACTATTATATCTTTGTTGGCTAAAAATGTACTGTTTCTATGTATTCTTTGCCTTAAACGCAAATGCAAAATGATGAGAGATTTCTCGGCTATAACAGACACGGAATGGATATGTTTCTTGTTTTTTCCATTAATAAGTATCATATGTATGACAGCTTTTGCTACAGAAAGAAAGGAAATGGGAAAGGAAGTGCTGATTGTTTCGTTCGGGCTTATGTTTCTAAATTTTCTTGTTTTTTTTATCATACAGGATATTATGAGACATGCGGCAGAAAAACAAGAAATACAGTTAATGCATGAAAGAACAAAAAATCAGCTAGCAATGTTCGAATATATGGGGGGGTTATATGATGAACAAAGAAAGCAATTGCATGACTTTAAAAACCATATGGCATGTATACAAGGGTTGTTGAAGGATAAAGCATACAAGGAAGCAGATGAATACTTGCGGACAGTAAATGATAGCTGGGTAGATGAAGTAGACTATATGAATACGAATCATATCATTGCTAACAGTGTATTGAACCAGAAATACAAGCAAGCTTGTAAAAAAGGAATTGCCATGATTCTATCGGTAAATGATTTACAAGGAATCCCCTTGAAGGATGAGGATATTGTGACACTATTGTCAAATTTATTGGATAATGCAATAGAAGCATGCGAACAAGTAAGCAGATTCCCGAGGAATATTCATGTAAGATTTTGGTATGAGAATAATAGAATATTTATATCAACCAAAAATCCAGTTGAAAAGCCTTTAAAGTTTCAAAATGGCAGGATTCAGACAACGAAGGAGGATGAAAGAATACATGGAATCGGTTTGGTTAATATTAAGAATGTAGTAGAAAAATATGGTGGGGAAGACATTTGTAGCTATCAAAATGGGTATTTTACACATAGCATAGTAATAGAAAAATAGGGAAACGGTGGTCTTATGACCATCGTTTTTTGCTATTTACCGCCGTTTCGTGCAAGAGGTGTTTTATTTTATAATTAAAACCGATATAGTTGAGTTATAGAAATTTGATTATAAAATTATGAGGATAGAGAAGTGTTTGTGCCGATTGTGAGAATAAGTTCAACTTTCATGAGATTAGCATTAATAATCTCGGATGTGATAATTATTCTATTCGCACCGGTTAATCATCCTAATTTATTATTAAGTGCTGAAGAGGTAGAGGTGTGTAAGCAGGGTGCAAGGTGCTTAATTTTTTTATTTTCAAGTATGGTAATTATGCTGAATGAGCTTGGGATAATACCAGAATGTACGTCATACATAGTTGTTGGAGAAGGGGTAGATGCTGGATTATTGATATTAGCAAAATTAAAGAGGAGGGAATGAAATGAATAGGCTAAAAAGAAAGATTTTAAAAGCGATAAGTGACATAGCAGGAAAGGAGGGACAGATATTTACGGGTAGTAATAAAGCACCATGTATAGGGTATTTTTATCAGCCTAAGAGACCGAGGAAAAACTAACTGATATTTGAGATGGAGGAAATGATAATGAAAAGAATTGGAAAAAAATTTATGATATTAGCATTAAGTATGACGTTGCTTTTAGGATTTTCGGTGACTGTATGCGCAGCTGAGGACAATAATGTAGTAATTATTCAAGCTGAAGATAGAGAAAATCTGAAACAACAAGATAGAATAAATATTGAACCAGGAGGAATTTCTACTTTTGCGGAAGCACATTGCGGGCGGTATGCAACGCATGATATGTTATCTAGAGGATGGGAATCAATATATAAAAGTGATGGAACGGTGTTGTGTATATGGGAGCTTGTCATCAGTGTACAAGATGCAATTTAGTATTTATTTCAGAAGGAGAACCTCTTTCTATACCTTTAGGACATTGGGCAACGTGTGAAGCTGATTCAGCCGTTACAAATGTAACATTTTTAACGACAGATAATATTCATTATACTACTAGTAAAACAATAGAAGGATTGAGCTTTAGATATTAGTAGTTACATAAATAAGAATGTAGGTGCTTTAATATGAAAAAGAAAATTGGTCTATGGTGTTTTATTATAATCATGTTTGTACTACTTATATTTACTTTAATAGATTCAAATGAGAAAGTTGCAGCAAGTAAGATATATAATCTTTTGCATCAGATGTTTTGGGAGGCACAGAATGATTATAAAGAAATTATGGATACTCAATCAAAGGATGTAGAAGAATGGTTATATGAAAAATATGGATATTATTTTACATCAAATGGTTGGGAGCTAGTGAAGGAGAGCAGAATTATTTCTTTAGGAATAAATCAATATCGGGAGATGAACAGTGTTCCTCAGGATGTCAAGATTAACATTACAGAAAGGAAAGACATAAAAAGTTGGTATACATGCCAAGTTGAATTAATTTACGAAAATCAGAAAACATATAGTTATGTTTTTACTGTGCAAAGTGTAAAGACAGATAATGGATGGTTAATAGAATATATATCAAGATAAAGTTATCGGATGACATGAAAAGTAATCGCAAGCATGGTAAAGAAATAAAGGATTTTTAAAAAGTGAAATATGGCTGGATACTGTTTAATGATTAGTATCCAGCTATTATTTTGCTAGAATCCAGTAAATAAATATGAATAAACAGAAAGAAATATTGGAATAGAAAAATTGTAAAATCAGGTAATTAATATCATAGACAAAAGTTTGCGTTTATCGTATGCTTGATAAAAAGCGAAACGGAATGAAAAACATGAAAAAATTATTCTTAATGAGTATGCTCACTATGTGCTTATTATCTGGTTGTGCCAGTTCTACGCAGTCAGATTCCATATATGAATGGGAAAGCATAGCATCAGATTCAGATATAGAAAGCGAATCATTGCAGCCAATAACCTATGAGAAAAATACATATGACACCTTAAATGTGGCTACGTATCTCACAAAAATCGGCGATACTTATTTCCTTTCCGACTGTTATCACAATCAGATTCTCTTTCATGATAATGTGACGGATGCTATTACGGAATGGAAGATTTTGACCAATGACGTACATTATGCGCATACGATAGCAGGAGATGGAACGGTTCTGCTCATAGATGATACAGAGAATAACCGTATTCTTGTCTTTGAGAAGGCAGGCGAGGGCTATGTGCAGACACAGACCTTTGATAATGTAGGAATGAGGCCGCATTTTGTGCAGTATGATGAAAAGAGACAGACCTTTTATGCGTGGAGTTCCATAACCGGAGAGATGTATTATTTTAAAAGGAATGCATCAACCAATGAGGTCTTCATTGAGAAGATTTTGAAAATAGATGAGCTATTTGGTGTTTACGTCAGGTCATTTACGATTATGGAGGATGATATTTACTTTATTTCAGGACATAATAATGAGAAAATCATTCGTGCCAATGCAGATACACTGGAAATTCTGGAGACTTATTCTGTGCCCCCCGAAATTGCCGGAATGGTGCAGTTAATAAAGATACAGGATTATTATTATATCACTGTTTCTACGGACAATCAGGAGAATCAGGACTACGCAACCATTCTTCGGACAAAAGACCTGCATAGTCTGGCAGATGGCGAGTATGAGGATATCTACGCAAAATTCGGAATCGGCAGTGGAACACCTTATTATATTACCAAAATAGATGGTAGATATTATATGGCACACCATAGAACGAGCGAGAATATCGTGGCGTTTGATGTGGTAAATAATGAAATTAAAAATGTGGAAGTTGTTTATTAAT
>CAYUKO010000122.1:0-11816 GCA_964445375.1 uncultured Roseburia sp. | reverse complement strand
TCTTTTATTTATATAAAATAATTAAAACTGCCTTCAAAGTATTGTATTTACAGGGATTAAAGCATGTTGGGCAAATTTTTCCTAAGATTTATAGAAGCGTTAAAAAAATAAAAAAGGGATTATCAATGACAATCCCCTAATGATTAAATATACTTGTTAAAAGTGTCATAGACACATCTGATATTTAGTTTTGGTTAGTTTCAGTTTAGATAACTGCCATCATTCCATTTTTCAGTAAAGGCAATACTTCTCTTTTTTGGCAACTACCACATTTGTTTTTTATAAGCATTTTCCGTTCCCCAAAAAGAAATCCCGCGCATATCATGGTTTCTCTTCCGCAATATCCACATTTACACACGGCTTGTTGCTCGTCACACATTTTAAAATACTTATTCGCCTTTTCTATGCTTGTCATAAATTACCTCTCTAAATAAATTTTATTCTTGGTAACACTTCGGTAACGGCATCCATGCGTTTACAATCATATTCTGTGATACACAGCTTTCATCTTCATCACCAATATAAAACGCTCCACCTTCTTCATCTTCTTCGTATCTTCCCACACAGGGAATACTGTAATTTGCAAAGGATAACAACACATATTTTCCGCTTATCGGAAATTTCTCGGTAATACACGGAATCCATCTCATGTCATTTTGGTTGTCCTGTGCTTTAAGTTCTTCTTTTAATTGCCCTAACAGTTCCTGCACCTCTACGAGCGCCATATTAAGACCAAGACCTACATCAGATACCGTATCTCCGATTACTTCCTGCCCCAATAAACCTTGCAATCTAAACTCCAAATCCTCTAGACACATCTTTTGTGATTTGACAACCTCTTTATTGATAAAATCGGCAACCTGTTGATGTATATCCAAATCCATATACACTTTTACGTCATTTGCATCTATGTACATTTTCACCTCCCCTAAATTTCTAACTATTAAAACCACTAATGAGCTGATAAATACTGTATCTTTCAAAGTCCATATCTCCCAACTCATCTGTTACATGATTTTCTGCGTCCTCAAACTCTGCAAAATTGATACCTAACCATTTTTCATCCCAGTTATCATAAATTTTATAATCCATCTTTTACCTCTCTAAAATCCTATTATAGACCGCATGTAGATGTATGGTAGACGTTTCATACAGAGCTACATGCAGTACGTTCCTAAATTTCTAAACTTTGTCAACCTAATGCTGATACTTTTCTTTGTCAAATATGCTTTCAAATCTAACCCATAAGAACTTAATGCATCTGTCAAATCAATGCATACACCATCGCTTTGCATGTTGGCATTAAATCCACCCTCGTCAAACATTTCATATCCACATATTTTTCTTAATCCGTTCATGAAATCTTGAATATCAAGATAAGAAACCCATACATAAAATTCTGTTTCTGAAACCCAACCTCTTTCTGTTACAAGGTCAGATTCTACAAGTTTGAATATCTCCAATTCGTAATTTGTATCACTCATAGTTTCCCTTTCTGCCATCGGTGGCTAAATTCTTAATCAATCCATACCCACTGTGCAAAATCAACTGGTAATAATTCGCCCGTATCAAGATTTACAGCATTTCTGTAGTTAATGCTACCTTCTGTGTGAATCCTAACTTTTTCTGTTTTCATAATATTTTCTTTCCATTCGGTTCGACACTTACCACCTATAGGAACAACTTCAAATCTCACTCTTTTCATTGCTTACTCTCCTAAATTCTTATTTATCTGCCAATGAAATCATCCTTATAGAGCGCATCAATATACTCTATAACCTCAATAGGCACATTACCCACTGACTTTTCTAAATAACCAACTGCAAATGATAAACATTCCCATCTGCATGTTAATAAACCTTTATCAATATTTTTCTTTAATGATTCTTTCAATCCTTCTAGCATACAATTACCTCACCTAAATTCTTAATAACAGGAGCACTAGCATGCTCCTGTTATGTTATTTCACTTCGTTATTTTCTTTATTGCTATCTTTAATCTGGGGAACAATTCCTTTCTTTATGTAAGCAAGATAATCATCTAGACCTTTTAAAAGATCAAGAGTTTTTCCTTCAACGTTTATTTTCGTTTCCCAAGCTTTAAAGATATAATTAAGGCCTTCATCTTTAATCATCTTTTTAGTTACATTCATGGCATCTTCAACATTTGCATTATTGCGGTAATCCATGTCATAACAATGGAGAATGTTTTCAACACCAAGAACATGAAGCATGTGCAAGATTTCAGGTAGCTTTTTGTAGTTTCTTACACCAGCTACCGATATGACAGGGCACTCTGGCATTAAATCATGTATCAAATCTGCTTTCATAATCCCCTCAGTAAGGATATATGTTTTATTTGATACAGGCCAGTATTTTCCACTCTTATCATTGAATTTCATGTCAGCGGAAAATGAAACATGAGCTTCTGCGCCTGTTCCACCAGTCAAACCCTTCGAAGAGAACCATGCACATTTATCCTCTAAACGTCCTTGGTCTTCATTAAATATTCGAAGATCATCATCCTTACGAATCTGTAAGAATGCAATCTTGTTATTTATAGTTACGGATGGCATTACAATACCTTTTGTAAGCTGAATAAATGTCCAGTCTCCATATTTTGTCTGGAAAAAACCAGGAACGCCTTTTAAAATACATCCGTCTTCCTGTAATCTCCTACAAAGCTTGAAAAAATCAATTTCTGCACGAGAAGGAAACGTCTTATAGTTTAAGGCATTGATTGTAGTTTTGTTGAAGCCTCTTGCAATTAACATATTCAGATTTTTTTCTGAAAGTGTTAATTCATCTAAAAAGGCTCTGTAAGTTCTGTCTCTGACTTCCAATGGAGCAAGAGGAGTATCTTCTGGTTGCTTATAGATAATTCTTGGAGGAAGTTTTTCTTTACGCCAATCGTTAGAAATTCCCAAAGAATGTTCAATATCTTCGCGAGCTTCTTTTAAGGAAAGATTTTTTACTTGTGCATAATAAGAAGCAGAATCAGCTCCTTGATTACATTTAAAGCAATGACCAGTTCCTTTGTACATGTTCATTGAAAATCGTTTACTGCCACAGAATGGGCAGTCAACAAATACTTCTCTTTTATTTGATGGATAATGTATTCCTAATAACTGGAACACATCCTGTATAGTCCATTGATACATAATATTTCCTTTCCGGGAGAAGAGCGTTCACAGTGAACACTCTTCATGCCCTTTAAATTAGTTAAGGTATACTTTAAGATCAGGATCGCTGTTAATAATAAGCAATAATGCCTCCTTATGAACACTGTTACCTTTTCCGTAAAGCCATACGATATTTCTTGGTTGCTTCTCATAAATTTCACGTAAAGTGTGACCTTTACATGTACCAGCATCTGCAACGACATTGAAAGCATCTTCAAGTGTCATGGAGTCTGTAGTGTCTTCATTTGACGGAACAGAAGTAGGTGAAGCACTTTCAACTGGTGTTGCATCTTCAGCCTCTGTATTTGAGGTTGCAGATGAATTGTTGGTTTTAGGTGCATCATCATTGGCAGATACGGAAGATTCAGATTTTGTTGTATTTTCCTTCTCTTTCATTTTTTCCTGCTTCTTTTCCTCTGGACTCTTTGGAATAGGTAAAGTACCCTGTGGTATTCCAGTTTCATTCTTCGGAATATCTTCGTCGCAAAACAGGTTTAAGAACGGAAGAGCAGCCTGAACAGCTCTTGTCTTGGCAAGACCACGTACCCAGTTGCCAATGCTGCATACGCCTTCTTCTTCAGAGAGATTATTATCTTCACAATATTTCTTAAGTGTATAAGCAAATCTACCTTCTCCAGAAGGATGAGTATCGTCCTTATGAAGATAGACAACTGCCTCACTTTCCCAAAATGCATTATCAACACTGTGGGACAAAGAACAGTGAATATAGGATTCATCGTATAGTAGTGATAAGATAGTTTCTTTGATATTCAAAGGAATAAATCGTTTCTTATCACCAAATTCTGTTATTTCAGAAGCCAGATGCCCTAGATTACTTAATACGGCTTCCAAAGTAGGTTCACATGTTACATCTGATAGAGTAGTTATTTTTTCTGCCATTTTTGCCAGACAGATTTTGTTAATAATTTCTTTATTCATAAATACTTCCTTTCTGACCATTGGTCTAACAAAAAAGGAAGGGGAATATCCCTTCCTTTTCCTCTGATTCATTTAGTTATAATAAGACTACATATCGTAATCTTCTGACTTGGCTAAAATTTGCTAGCCAAAGTCTAAAAAATGTTGTACGCCGTTAATATTAAGATATACGATAGAAGCATTCTTAATTGAAAGGCAATTCTTCATCAATTCCATCTGGAATATTCATGAAGCCGTCTCCTGCATATGATGGTGCAGAAGGTGTGTTAGAAGAATCACTATTATTGTTATTGGAAGATCCACTATTGCTGTTTTTGCTTTCAGCAAATTCCTGTTCTTCAATAACAACATCAGTTGTGTAAACCTTTGCTCCGTCTTTGTTAGTATAGCTTCCTGTCTGGATACGTCCAGTAATAGCAATCTTTGTTCCTTTACGAAAATATTTCTCAGCAAATTCGCCTGCTTTTCCGAATGCTACACAGGAAATAAAATCAGCTGTATTTTCCTCATTACGATTAAATCGTCTGTCTACTGCAAGCGTATATCTTGCAATTGCCATTGGAGTTTCGCCCTGTGTATATCTTACCTCAGGATCTCTTGTTAAACATCCCATTAAAATTACTTTGTTCATAAATATCTTCCTTTCCGCCCTATAGGCATAAAAAAACAGATGTTTAGAACATCTGTTTATGAGTTAAAATGTATTATTATTATTGAATTATTATAAGAATATGATATTACATTTTGTTATAAAAGTCAATATAAATAATAAGAATACACCAAAAAAAGAACCCGTCCTTTGACGAGTTCCTTTAAATTATTGAAGATATCTTTTTACAATTTGCGGAAATACTTTTGGGAGACGTTCTAAATCAGTGATATCTAAAAAGATTGCTGATTTTTTTTCTGAGATACCATCATTATAGATGTACCTTATTTCATCTGTATCATCTCCGATAGCAGCGGCAATAGTAATAATACCTTCCTTTCTTGCATCAGCAACGGCTTCTTGAATATCTGCTTTTCCTTCTTCCAGACCATAATTTGTTGCATTAGGTCTACCATCAGAAATAATCATCATAAGTCTGATAGAAGCATTTGACTCTTTAAGACGATTGAGACAGAAGCGTAGAGCATATCCATCTCTATTACATCCACCAGCTTTCATATCAAATATTCTGATGCGGTCTTGTCCATCAAGACTTATACCGTCTGTATATGAATGCATTTTAACTTTTGAATCATTGACATGATGACCGAATACAGATATTGGAATCTGTAATAGGTTACAGAATGAATAAAAGATATATGTTGCTTTCATACATGTGTCAATCCGTTCTCCTTTCATAGAACCAGATTGATCAATTAATACCGAGATTTCCATATCCGGTATATTTTCTGGCTGGATTTTTTTTGTAAAGATTTTTTTATCTTTCCGATATAAGGAACGATTGTCCAGTCTCTTTCCCATATAAAGTCCATTCATCGTATCACCAATCTGCCTGTCTTTTATATCTTTTTGAAGATTTTTTGCAAGTCGTTTGGCTATATGGTCCAAATCCGTATGCAGAACATCATAAAGATATTTGGCATGTTCTGAAACTTTAACTCTTTCCATGGAAGAACATACATTGTGATGATAATCTCCATTTTTTGAAATTTGTTTCAGATGTTGATTAAGTTCGGACTCTATTTCCGTTTCCTGCTTTTCGGCAATTTTTTCTTCAGCAGCCTGTTTTATTAATTGATCAATCAGATTTTGAGCTGATTTATCACTATTTTCTGCTACAGAATTGATATTGCCATTGTTTGCAACGGTGGTATTATCCGGCTGTTTTAATTTATCTGTATTTTTATGGTTGTTATCTTTGCCCTTGTTGATTACAGAACTCATATTGTTCAATAAATGTTCCAGTTTATTTTTGTCTAGATTTTTCATGATGTCTGTGGTGCTTTGCAGGCCATGAGAGCCTTGATTCGGTGAAGGTGTGCCATTCTGCGAAATTTGCTCTAAATTTGATTCTGAGCCATTATACGCGTTATTTTGGCTATTCTGTGGCGAACCATTACCAGAATTATCATTGGATTGATTTTCATCTTGTGAAGAGCTTGAATTATTACAGTTATTGTTTCCGGTCTGGTTAGCAGAAGATGACTCACTATTAGCTTGTGCCCCCTGATTACTAGAAGATGATGAATCGGTGCTACTGTTAGAAAACTCTGTATTTTGCTGCTGCATATCAGCTGCAATAATGGAATAAATGTGTATGAAAATTTCGTTGACTATACGCTTACGTTCGACACTATTATATTCATTAATTGCTTTATCTATCAGTAATTTAACCTCATAAAATTTTTTTATCAGCTCATCATTTTCATAAATATCCTTCTGAAAGTTAATGATTCCGAACTTTGCATATGATAATATCAAATTTAACAAAATTGTGATATTATCCATGTTTGTATCATCTTTCATACTTTTATAAGAAGGAATTTCCATAGCCATAACTTGCTTATACCATGTACGGCACTGGCCATAACCTGGGATACAGGAAATGATTCTCTTATCTACATAGCCATCTTCGATGGAATTATCTAAGAAATGGTATAAAGGTAGAAGAGTATCACCGGCATTATTTGTAATGAGCCATATATTAAAAGCATCAACTAAATCGTCCTGTTTTGGTTGTGGATAAAGAAAATTTTCTTTTGAAAGTTTTTTGTTTACTGCTGAAGATAATTTGAAGTCGGTAAATAAAATATGTCCGCATTCATGAAGAACACTTGCAATAATTGCAGTATTCTTATCCTTACGTTCAAGTTTATTAATGATTTTGTTATTGAAGTTAATATGAATTCTATTACCATCTGTATAGGCAGTCGAGTCTTCCGTTTCAGATACGATATCAAGAATTACAGGCTGTCCGTATCTCTTAGTAACTCCGGAAATCATGGAGTTTAAGAAATCTTTGTAAGAGTTACTTGAAAATAACTCGGAATCTGTAATGGTTTGTATTTTTTCATTAATTGCCTGTCTGAGGCTTTTCTGTGTTCTTATTATCATAATTGTTCATAATCCTTTCTTAAAAAGAAGAAGGACTATGATCGTCCTTCTTCATAATCCAGTCTGGCATCTTCAATGTCATTGCTGGAAAATTTTATTTTTAGGCATCCTGTGATGACTTCTTCTGCATCCTCTTTATCCTGACTTACTTTACTGATAAGCGTAGGAAAAGCAGCCTGACAGACAATTCTGTCATTAACAGGTTCATTCGTCATCTTTGATATAATCATAGACATTTTTACCCAGTTAGCAAGTTCTCTTGGTCCGCAAATGCCATCTGTAATATCTTTTTCGTGGCAGTATTCATTAATATTTCCAATCAATTCTGCCATTTTTAACATCATGACTTCATCTGAGAAACCTGTTTGTGCCATTGTTCTGGCAGCAAGTTCAGATGTTGTAGGATTAGGTACGTCTCTTACGATATCCATACGAGAGAGTACGGATTGTTGGATTCTGTTACATCCCTCATAGTCTGAGTTTGTTGTAAAACAGATTACACAGTCCGGATGTCTCTTAATAAGCTGACCTGTAGGAAGCGTATAAGATGCACCACAGGATTCACTTTCAAGTATGGAATTCAGACCTACCATAACCGATGATCTTTTGATTACGGTTGGCTCTTGAATCTCGCAGAACCATCCATTCTTTACGGCTTTTATAAGGTCAGATTCTACATAAGTAAAATCTTTACAATTGAAAGCCTCTTTAAATAGTCTTTTTACGATTTCGTTGTAGCAGTCGGCTGGAGTTCCCATTTTACCAGCTGGTTTTCCGAATAATTTGAGATAACTTTCTTCAAAATCATTCTCAACATCCTCGAAAGATGGGATCCCTAAAGCTTCTGTTAATGTTTCAAATGATGTGTTTCCATCACCTGAAACATTTGGAATCAACTGGCCAATGAAGTCGAAGATATCAGAATCAGGTGAACACGTTATTTTGACATAAGGCAATCCAAGATATGCTGCCATTGCTTTCGTTCCAGTTGTTTTTCCGGAACCAGATGGACCGGAGAGTAAACAAGTTCGAAATGGCTGTTCAAATATGGTACTTGCCTGTATCTGCGAACACAAACTGTCAACCCATGCGGGAGTACAATAAGATTTACTGATATCTGGAATAAGACTCTTTTCTTCATTAGAAAGTTTCCGCTTGCTATTAAGAGTATATTTTCCATTTTGAAAGTCTGCTTTTTTAACATCTTCCTTTTTTAATTGAAATGTAACAGGGGCACTTCCGTATAACTGTCTTATAATTTCAATTCTTGTGATATCATTTTGACGTAATACGGTGAACTTTGTGTTAATTGGTATAGGAGCAGAAGATTCCTGATCTGCTATAATACGATAGTAAACATTGTTTGAGAAGATACAAAGCAGTTGAGAAAATCTTTCTGCAGTATTACCAAATTCCCAATCATCTGCATCAGGTGATAACGTAAGATAAGATTGCATATCGTTTCTAAGACCGGCAGCTTCTGTGTCCTTTAAAATTTCTGGGATAAGAGATAAAAGAATGACGGTACCTTTCTTATCATCTGGGTAAGCAGAAAGCACGCCTTTATCATCCATAATACCTACTTTAAAACTCCATTCTCCGTTCTTAGCTGTTGCGATACATAATTGCGAAGAATTTTCTTCTCGCAATTCCACAGCATATCCATCCTTAATTTGTCCTATAAAAGCTTTTCTTTCATCCTTTTCAATCAGCATGCGGAGAATGTTATACATTTTCGCATCAGTTGAAAGTGCTCTTTTTTGTGTTTTTACATTTTTCGGCAAATGGACAGAAGATACATCATCCTGTGACCATCTCAGTTTAAAGCCATTTGCTTCTTTTAATTTACCAGGTAATTCTACCCCAAAATGAAATAAGTTTGTTTTATTGAACATAATTCTTCCTTTCTGTCCATTGGACAATTAATTCTGGCTAAATAATCCGCCGGTTAATACATCCATAAATGCATTCAGCTGAACATGATTTTCGTTTGTGACTGTATTTTCGACAGAGTTTGTTTGTGTTGGTGTTTGTTCAGAGGATTCTTCTGAATTTGAATTGTTTGTAGAACTTTCTGATTTGCGTTTAAGCTTTACCGGAACAACTGATAATACCCTATAGCAATTTTCAATTACTCCAGCTCCCTTTTTGAAAACCTTGTGTTCTACAACGGCAGTAATGATATCACCATCTTGTAAATTTAATTTAAGAATATCTTCAGCTGCTTTATCAAATGCATGACAGTATATTTTGACATATAATCCGTTACTGTCAGGTCTTTGGCTTGATATCGCAAAAGATACCCTTTTTGATTTTCCGTCCTGATTGGAAAATTCAGATGTCCTTACCTCACCGAGAACACGGTTGTTGAAATAGATACAAATATTATCCATTGTAAAATCTCCTTTCTAAAACAAAAAAAGGCAGGAGCCTTTGGCTCTGCCTTCTTATTAAATGTATTATTATTATATTATTATGGATTCATTATATACCATAACAAGTATAATTTCAAGACATATTCTCGATCATGTCGCACAAACGTTGGTTATAAAGGGTACAAATCTCATCTAGCTTTTCTAGATCATATTCATTGTAAACCGCAGTTATTACGTCTTTTTGCAGACTTTTGGTAAAATCTGATTGAAGTTGCTTGATAATTACTTCACTTTTAGATGAAGGTACCATTACTGAAAAGACGATACCGTTTACGTACTTGCCTGTATCAGTTTTTATTTGATCCATTAGTTTTGTATATGCAGTTTTATATTCGCTTTTTAAAGTATCCTTGCCAAGAGCTGATACATTTTTTGCAAGTTTCTTTACATTATTATCCAATCGTTCTCTTATTTCTTTCATATCTTCATATTCTTTCATACTTTTAATTCGCCTCCATTTTAACGTGAAGTCCGTCTTCTTCAATAATAGCATATTGGACTTCGGCTTTTTTATCAAACCATTCTTTGAGATTCGAAATTACATTGTCACATACTTCAATAGGCACAATAAATGAACTCTGTTCTGTCATAGATATAGCCAAAATTTTTGAATATTGTTCAAGAAAGTCATTGAGTTCATCATTTTTATGAACAGCATGTTTTTTTACTGGTTTGGAAGTACCTCGTAAATGATTAAGGGTAGGGTAGTAAGCGCTAGTTATGGTTGTTGCAGATGTATAATTAATGCGCTTTTCTTTGTTATGTTGTTCTTCTAATTTAATACAATACCATATGATTAATATAAGTATTGGTGAAAACAAGATATAAAATAGTAATAAATAGCCCATTTTTTTCGTTCCTCCTTTGTATAAGGAAGAACGAAAAGTTCTTCCTTATACGTTCTTGTTTATTCCCATTCAAATTCATAATCGTAATCAGACATGTTACTGAATACAACTCTAGCAATAGATTCCTGTAAGGTGAACATTCTTGAAGTAGAAAGATCACTTTCAAAAGAGTATTTTTCCAGAATATCGAAAAGTGCATAGTACACATCGATTTCGTAACAATTCTGATAACTCTTTTCGAAATCTGCTGCATAATTAATTGATATTTTTTTAGGAAGTGTACATTTCTTTGCAATTGCCTTCAAACATCCGGCAGGATGCTTGATAGGTGAAGTCATCATGTTATTAAGTTTTTCTTTTGAATCTCTAAACATTGCAGTAATCTGCGATACATTTTTTGCAAAATCTGTCATGGAATGTTTGGCAGTATGTGTCAAACATAATGGAACTCCTAAAGCAAATTCCTTACCCATATTGTCCCTTAATACAGGAAACAGATTTGCACCTGATAATCCGACATCCGATGTAACTAATCTGATCATAGGTT
Organism: uncultured Roseburia sp.; assembly: GCA_964445375.1. Classification (GTDB taxonomy): domain Bacteria; phylum Bacillota; class Clostridia; order Lachnospirales; family Lachnospiraceae; genus COE1. The sequence continues at coordinate 802 of CAYUKO010000122.1, read as the reverse complement.
TTCCTTTGATTAAGATACCGCTTTTTGAAAAAATGTCATGAATCTCACGCTCTAATCTAGTATCATTAATGGATACCAGAATAGTAGTATACAAATGACTTGCTGTAGCCATTACATATGACCAGTTAGAGTACATTTCCGGCAATACTTTGGTCATGGTGGCATACAGTTCAGAAACAGGTAATCTTGAGTAATCACTTTCGTCACCGGATAGTACAGCTCTTACTTTCTCATCACGGATTAACACAAGAGATTTGTTTGTAAAACAATTCAAACCTAAGTTAATAACGTTTGATTTGTCTACTGGAGCCATTTCTTGTTGACTTGGTCTTTCTTTTTGAGAAAGTAATACAGGAGAAGAACCATATCCAGCTCTCTGCATAAGAGTTACAAATGCAGTCTGAGCCATAGGATAGATTTCCATTTTATTGAGTGGTAGTGACAATCCGAGTTTGCAGCCATTAATTGTTTCTTCAAGACTTTCATCAGAGACTTTGCTGTCTGGAATTTGATACTCCTGTCTTACTGATTCAGCATTGAAAAGAATGCAATTTGGTGTTGGCATAGGTACTGTTTTTAATTCGTTTGTATAACAAACTTTCCAGATTTCCTCTCTTTCCTGTGTTGCTAAGAAATCTTTCATACTGTTCTCATCTAAAAACATTCTTTCTTGTTCTTCGTTTATAAGTTTCATATATTCCTTCCTTTCTGCCTGTATAGGCATAAAAATAGAGCAGGTGCATTATCTGCATCTGCTCATATAAAATTTATTATTAACATGTTATTATGAGTATATAGTATC
>CAYUKO010000121.1:0-11855 GCA_964445375.1 uncultured Roseburia sp. | reverse complement strand
CGCTCCGCCTTTTCAAAAGTGGTAATATTACCATTTCGCTGATATAAAAATTATATCTCAAAACACCCAAAAAGCAATTCATATTTTATGTGAATTTTGTGGAAGTATTTCGGGGTTTTTGGCATAGAAAAAGATACTACACGTTAGGCATAGTATCTTTCTATTTCCCACATCCCTTGTAATTTATAATTGATTTGATATGAAATTAATTATTTCTTCACTCATTTTTTCATATTGGTAGTCGTGCACATAATGAGGACAATCCATCTCTATAACAATTCCATTTTCAACTGATTCAGCATATTCTATCTGATAACTACGCCAAGTTTCTTTATTCCAACCCGTTCCCATACCATTTGATACAAATAGAAGCATTGGAACTTGCGGTATTCCACCCTCTTCCACTATTTTAGCATTTTCTTTAACACTACCAACTTCATTCATCATAGTAGTTGTAGCTGTTCGACTATAAAAAATCGCTCTATAAATTTCTTTCTCCTCATCAGAAAGCGTTCCATATTTTATTGCATCACTTTCCGCAACTCCAGGTAAAATTCTTGTTATTCCAACATTTGCGGCAAACTGAGATAATTTAAGCATAGGTATATTGATATTGTAATCTTCATATGCTTTGGGAACAGCCATATCTAAGCCTACTATTGCTGACACTTCCTCAGGATATTGTTGTGCCCAATACAATGCTTCTATTCCCGACATAGAATGCGGACATAAAATATATGGTGCTTCAATACCAGCCGATTTTAGTGCTGTTCTAGTATCTTCCAAAATGGACGAAATATCTCTTTCTTTGTTTACAACATCACTAAATCCATATCCAAATTTTTCTACTACAACCACCTTATATTCATCACTCAATAATGAATATAAAGATTTAAAATCCAATATTGGAGAACAAGTACCACCACCAGACATAAATACAATCGTCTTACTACCTATTCCTTCTGTATAAATGCTCATATTATGACCGTCAACTTCGATAATCTGTCCAAGTGGTGTTAGCAATTTGGACTCCTTATTTAATTGTATTCTATGATTTATATATACCGCTAAAAGAAAAATAATTATAATTCCAAGAATAATCAAAATAGCCTTTCTCCCTTTTTTCTTCATATTGTTCTGCTCCTACAAATCGTATTTTCCACATCAATTATATCAAATATCTTCATTTTTACAATCAGATTTATCGGCTATGTTCCTGCTGATACATCACTTCATAAGCCTTTTCTTTGTTCTTTCGTTCTAATTCGGCTTTATCATCAATGAGTTTATTATATCGGTCTGCCAATTCGTTGTATTCCTTTACCATATCCTCCAATTTTTTGTTAAGTTCTTCTTTTTCCTGCTCCATTTTCTTCTTATATTCCTTTGCGGACAATCCGCCCTGCTTCTTTTCTTCGGTTTCTTCATATTCATCTATGTTAAAACCGTGCTTTTTAAGTATAATCGGCATAATTCGGTGCATTGAGGTTATAAAATCTCTTGTGATAAGTGTTTTTGCTGATAATCGGTTGTCTTCGGTAATCATTAAAATATCTAAGTGCAAGTGCGGAAGTCCACCCTTTCCGTCAGCACCGCCGCCCTCGTCTAAGTGGCATACTGCACTCACTACATTATTGTTAAATCTTGCGTTCATATATTTTATGATTAAATCGTTGTACTCGTCCAAGCGTTCAAGTGGTAATTCTTCGGGGTATGAAAATACCGCTTCACAAATCCAATTACTTGCTTTGGTAATTCTGCCACCGCTTGCCACAACTCGCTTTTCTATTTGTTCCTTACAATCTTTATAAAGAGATTGCTTCGGTGCAATATAAATGCGGTTTTGTACGCTTCGTTCCGTATCTATGTCGGGATTGCTGATATAATTCTTGTTTAATCTGCGGTTATGCTTATCAATCCCTCCAAGTTGCCCTGCTTTATAGCATTGACAATGAAAACTGAACTTTGCCATAATTCCCCCTCCTCTCAAATACTTGAAGCAAGACCGTCTAAACTTCTAAATCTTGCCCCAAGGTATAAGCCCCTTTACTTTGCTCGCAAAGTTGGGGCTCTGTTATCGTTCCTCTTCGGTCTGCCTTTGATATTTCTCAACCTTTACAAAATCATCTTCTGTATCCGTTGCTGGTTGTTTATGTTCTTCTGCTTCATCTTGTGCTACTGCTTCAAGTAAAATATCAAGAGAACCCTTATAAAACATTTCATCATCTATGTCTATTTTTGCCACATCAAACACCTCCCCTCACCCTAAATATGCCTTTTGGCATGTGGGTAGGGTATAAAATCTATACACTGGAAAAAATCAATTTTTGATACGTTTCGGGCAAAAATATCTTTAAAAATCAATTTTCTTCTGTATAGCCTTTTTTGTTCAAAAACAGCCTCAAAACAATGCTAAAATCGCCAAAATACCATCTTTCAAAAATCAATTTTTGATAAAATCGGCACTTCAAAAAATTTATATTAAAATCTCAAAATTTTTCTTACATTTTTTCCAAAACGCTCATACTGTTTTTAGAAAGGCAAATTACATAAAACGCTTCGGCTTTGTAAGTGGTTTTAATCACTGACTTTCTCAGGGGAAGAACACGCACACAAAAAACAGTAATTCGGTTTCTTTGTTTCCCAGTGTGCAACTTTTTAAATAATTGCTAGCAATTAAATAGCCATTTTCAACCAGTTATTAAAGGTAGACAACTTAATAGCTTTACTTTTTGTGTCTTTTTTTTGGACTTTTATACCTTGAGAGCTCCAGAGCGTACAAGAGCCTGCAGAGGAAGAAGAGCCCGAGAGCCATTAAGTTAATGCTTTGGAGATTGAGCAATACAGAAAATCAGATTGCGTTAAACCCGTTAGGGTTTCGCTTGATGCCAAGACCTTTTCTTTTTGCTTCTTTTTCTTTTAACAAAATAAGAAAAAACGGAGGTAGATTTATGCACGGAATAGAAAGAGCAGAAATTGAACAATTAAAAAAAATCAACTTGAAAGAATACTTATTATCTTTTGACAAGAATAATTACAGACAACGAAACAACGGCACTATCGTAAAAAAGGACAAGTCCCATATCGTCATTTATGAGGATCACAGTTATCAATTTAATACAACTGTGAACCCCTACCGAGACAACATCGGTACTTTACAACTTTTGTACGGTTGGACTTTTATGGAAACAGTGGATAGGTTAAGGGCATATAAGAAACGCACTGCACCTAAAACAGAGATACCAAGATACAATTTTTTTGATTAACAAAGAACAAGCAGGGCAATTCAAAACCCTGCTTGTTTGCTATTTGTATTCAATTAGTATGTCTTCGGGTGGATTGCCTTTTAAGCGTTCCGCTTTGGCTTTTTCCAATCGTTGCTGCTTCTGTGCCTGCTTTGTGGCTTTTTCCAGTTCGGTCATCATTTCCTCTTCAATCTGTCGAACCTCACAAGCAAACCGCCAACATTCTGCAATATCGGTAAAAATAGCCTCGTTCCAAAATCTTGTAATATCCCACCTATCGCCTTTATCTTCATTGTAAACGGTATTAGATACATTTTGCATTGCTCTCGGCAGGGTATGACCTGCACTTTCATACACTTGGAAGAAAGAAGCAGGAGCAATAATGCTCTTATCGTCCTTTTCTATTCCGTGTAATAGCAAAGTAATATATGTATGTCTTCCGTCGTGTATTCTGCCATAAGGTAATTCTTCCTTTTTGGCTTTCACTCGGCACTTATTGAGATAATGATAAATCTCTTTCCACTTGCGAGATACTTTCCCAGTATGGCATACATAGTCTTGCAGTAAATTGATTTCCCATTGTAATACAAAGGCTTCGGGTGCTACTGGTCTGCCAAGTATAGCCTCCTGCCATTCCTTATATATCTTTAATGTAGTATAGCCTGCGTTATGCAGTTCAATCTCTCGAACCTTTTCACGCTTCGGCAGTTTCACGGTGTCTTTCGTTACCAACTGAACACGATTATGGCAAATCGTAACCCTTTTGGTTTCCCAGTTTATATCTTTCCACATCAAACCACACAATTCCCCTCGTCTAAGTCCTTGTGTCATAGACATAACAACAAGATACAGAAAACTTGGGTCTTCCATTGTGGTGGCTTCATAAATCAATTCATTTAATTGCTTGTAATCAAGTGCCGAGGCTTTATATTCCTTTTTCGGTGCGGAGATTTCAGCACCCTCAACAACATTTTCACTTACACCATATCTTACTTTATCTTTCAGCATATAAGCCCAAATCTGCTTTAAATGGGTTTTGTATTTCTCGATAGATTTCCTAGAAATTCCCTGCTTTTCTTCAAATTCAAAATATGCTTCAATCTGTGCAGTCTGTATGGTCTTTACAAAAGTGGTACGCTCACCATTAAAGAACCGCTTGAAATGGTCTGTCTGTATGCGGAGTTGTTCAACATAACTGTCTTTAATCTTTCCCTTTTTGGCTTGCTTGCGTTTCAGTTCCAGAAATTCATCAGCCACATCAACCAAACGAATACCCTCATTTTTGTAAATGACCTTTTTCTCTTTTGCTTCTGCCTTTTGCAGTTCAATTTGATGAAGCCACTTTCTTGCTTCTGCCAATGTCTTAAAGGTCTTTCTTCGTTTGTCCTGCTTCTTTACAAATTTCTTTAATTCTTCGTCATAGGTTTCCACCCTGCCAAAATCGGCAGTAGCCTCATAGGAAAATTTCTTTCCGTCCTTCAATTTCCGCCTTATGCCCTTTTCAACTGGTTCATAAGTGATTACTTCTTTCTTCTTTGGTGCTTCGCTTTCATCAAAATTAAATACTAATTCTTCCATAGCGTTCTCCTTTACTTCGTGAATTTCAGCCTATGGTAATATTTTTGGTAATATTTTATCATATATTACCACATAACAAAAGCGGTTTTCCTTAGTGTTTATGCAGTCTGTAAGGCTTTTTATTATTTCCTTACACCTTAAACCGATAACCTACACCCCATATTGTCTTTATATATTGCGGCTTTTCTGCAGTATCCTTTAGTTTTTCCCGCAAATGACGGATATGAACCGTAATCGTACTGCTATTTTTACTGTAATATTCATCTTTCCAAACTGCATGAAACAACTCTTCCAGGCCAATAACCACGCCTTGTTTTTCTAACAGGATGCGCAGAATAGAAAACTCTGTCGGAGTCAATGACACTGGTTCCCCATCCATGAAACATTCATAGTTTTTTGTGTTGAGAGATAACTTCTTATAACGCAAAATATCTTCCATCTTCTGTTCAGGCTGTAGTGTTGAATATTTTTTGTATCTCCTTAGTTGTGCTTTTACTCTTGCAATCAGCTCAAGAGAACGAAACGGCTTTGTTACATAATCATCTGCTCCTAAGGTCAGCCCTGTAATTTTATCCAATTCCTCATCTTTCGCAGTTAGCATTATAATAGGATAAGTATGTTTTTTCCGGATTTCCTGGCATAGGGAAAATCCATTAATGTCTGGTAGCATTATATCAAGAATAGCAAGATCTATTTCCTCTTTTTCGATACACTCCAATGCTTTTTGGGCGGAATAAAATTTATATACAACATAATTTTCATTTTGCAGATACACTTCTAATAAATTTGCAATATCACATTCATCGTCAACGATAAGAATTTTTTCTGACACTTACTCCCTTTTCCTTTCCATACATTTTGTTCTTCATTATAACAGTTGCTAATCATACCATCATTATTTTTACATTGAAAATTTATTAAGATTTTCCTAATATTTCTTTTGAACTGTCAATCCGATTCTCTACACAGATAAAATTCTCATCTATTTTGGTAAAACCAATGCCGGGTTTTGTAACAACGTTGCAATAACTGGAGAATTCAATTGATTTTACTGATTTCAATCCTGTTATTGGCAGTCTCCATGCTTAACTGAAGCAGTTCACGCTGACCAATCAAATCGCGATTTTCCAAAATATAATCTTTCATTTTTTTAAATGTTCTTATTAAAGCCTTACTCTGTTTAACGGCTAATGGTCCTTTCAGAACAGTCATCAACATATATAACCCTTGTTCTGTAAATACATGTGGATTATATCTACTCTTACTGTTGAGATTTGCGGTCAAAAAATTTGACCGCAAATCTTCTACCTCATCATCTGTTAATTCGAACATAAAATCTTCATCAAATTTCTCAATATTATTTTTTACCTGTTGATTGAATGCTTTTGTAGTATAACCATACATTTCTGAAAGATCTGAGTCCAAGATTACTCTTTGACCTCTGATTTCATAAATCCACAATAATATTCTATACATTAGCATTCACTCCCTTAATTCTGTCATAAGCCGTGATATCAAGCTTACATCTCCTCAAGACGCTCTATCTTCTTCAAAGCCTCCATATAAGCCATCAGACGTTTCTGCTGTTCTTCCTTAAGTCCATGATAATCTTCAACCAACTGAATATCATAAGGCGTAAAATGACTTTCAGGACTTGTAGCGACAATCTCTTTCTCATCTTCAATACCCTTCCCGGTAAGAAGCTGTTCCGGAGTTATCTGCAATACATTACAAATATCCATAATCTTATCCGCAGTAGGATTTGTCTTTCTTTTTTTCCATTCACTGATAGTGCTGGTCGCAATTCCAACCTGCTTTGCAAAGTCAGCCTGTGTTATATTTCTTTCTTTTAATACCTTTAATATTCTCTCACTGATAGTCATTTCATTTCTCCATCATATTCATAATTATAAATTTCATATTTATGAATACAGATTATCACGCTGCAAAAACATATTCAATATTAAAATGATTTTTTCTTTCGCCCCTAGTATATATCTTATACAAATCAAACAAATATCTTTTTAGCAAATACACATCTGAATCCGACAGGGAATCAAAATCAATACTAATCTTTTTAACCACAAAAAAAGCACTTTCAGCTTTTTACAGCCAAAAGTGCAGTTTTCCTTATAAATCAAGGATTTCTAAGAACCTGCTCTGCATAGCAACACACAACTCTCTACATGCCATGAGTGCGCAATAAAGATGCACATCCCATGACTTATTCGTCAAGTTTAGGTTCTAAAATGATGCAACGGTCCCTTATCGGACCTACAAAAAATAAGCATGATGCATCACTTTGCACCTGCCATAGAAAAAGATTAGATTTGTTTTTGAGATATAAGCCGGACAGACTTATGAGTGATTTGTGTTCTGCTCTTTCTCTATGGTACCGAATCCCTTCATACTATCCTTGATATTGTACCATAGATTTTTCATTCATAGGCCACATTTGCAATATATGACTAATTTTTATCTAAGTTTGATATTATTTGGCTATCGCTTAACTCATTTTCTTGGCGATAACAAAAACTAATAGTTTTATCACTACCAATCCTTTTAAATAAAGATTCCCTAAGCAATTTTGTTTTGGCAGTGTTTTTTGCAGAACGATATATTTGTTCTCCGTTTGCTTTCTTTCCATTATGACGCGCTTTATAACAGCAGAAACCTTCATTGTGTTCTCTCTTGTCAATAACTGCAAGAACCGTGCGGTAATATTTTTTCTGCAATGGAGAATATTCTGTAGGCATTATTTCGTTTAACTGACCGTATAATGTCAAAATGGGATTTCCATAACTTCTATTTCCCCCGATTCTGAAATATTCTTTTATTTCTTCATCATTAACTTGAAAATCAAAAGAATTGGCATATGTTTCAAGTACGCGTTCTTCATCATGCTTATCTATAAACGTGAGCATAACAGCATAATATTTTGTCCCTCTATCAATCTCTCGCAAATCCTCAAAGACAACAACATATTCATATCCATTATATGAAAAATCAAATGCTGTTATATACCAATCATTATCTCTGAGACTTTTCAATAATTCCTTAACATTTGATAAAGCCAATGACATATTTTCTCTCCTCGTAAATTTGCGCTTTTACTGTTTCGTTACATACTTCTGCAACCTGCTCTGCGGTTTCTCCGGTATTGTATATGCCAGTTTACCACTTTCCAATAATGGCTTAATATAAGTTCTTGTCATATAGGTTAAATTCTTATAACCTATATGTGCGGAAATCTCTTTCTTGGTTCTTGCTGTTTTACAAAATTCAAGTATCTTTTCTGTAACTGCATCACTCCTGACTTGGTCACTGACTTGGTCACTGACTTGGTCACTGACTTGGTCACTAGCCTTTGGACCCGATTTCATTGTAGCAGTTTCATTCAACGGAATCACAGTTTTAAAAACATCACCTTCTACAAACTGCGGAATGCCACCAGAATACAACTTGGTAAATTTATAAGTGTTTCGCATACCAGAACCTAACTCATCCGCAAGACCAATTTCTCTAAATACCTTTGAAATTGCAGGATTCTTAGGAAATGGCTCAAATGTATTCAAATTTAGATTTCCATATCCATGCGTTCTGTTACTGTTCTCCGCAAAAATCCTATCTTTTTCAATTACCATTTTTGCCACATAACCACTTGAATAATCCCTGTGCGCCAGACTGTTTGATATGATTTCTCTTAAAATTGCATCTCTTGCACTAACAGATTGCATTCCGTCTAAAACAAATGGATCATTTAAATGCTTTTGAGCAAACTCACTCATTCTATCATAGCTATCCAGCAAATTAGTAACTATCACGTCTCTATCATCGTATCTATCCAAATTCTGTACCCGAAAAATCATGTCCGTTTTATGCTGCGGAAGTGCCGACATAATAGTTGTATCTTTTCCAAATAGCAGAATCGCCGCCAGTGTAATTCCTTCTCTTCTGCTCTCATGATCTAATAAAATAAGACCTGCACTTCTTAACAGTTCCTCATCATCCATTGACAGCCAAGGATGATTGTTGCTTCTTGCACGAGTCATTTTTCTAGCTCGCTCTATCAAGTCAGGACGGAGTACATCCATTCCCCATTCTGGAAATACCTTATTTACAAAATAGGTTCCCTGCTTTCTTGCATATAATTTATACACAAGTTCTTCATTATCCGTAATATCTATATCGGATTCATTATTTCTATCATATATCCGACCAGAGCATCTGCTTACCTGCGTACCAACCGGAACATAAATATGCAGTACTTTTCTTCCCTGTAGTTCATACTCTACCGGTGTTAAGAATAGAGGTGGGTACATTTTGTTTGCATTATTAATTGCAGTCACAAAATCTTTCTTCATTTTTTCAATGCAATTAGGTTCTATACCAAGTATCTCCCCATTATCTTTTACACCCAAAAAAACATGACCGCCATCTCGATTAGAAAATGCACAGATACTTTCGTAAACATCCTTCGTGATATCTGTTGTGGATTTCTTGAACTCAGTCGTATGACACTCGCCTTTTCCTATAATTTCCAGTAATTCTTTTTCGTTCAATTTTTTCACTCCTTCCTGCATTTTCTTCCATAATCAGCAAATCAATTTTAACATATTGCTTGATAAAATACTACTTCCACGTTATCTCATACATATAATATTTTTACGTTACTCTTGCTTGTTCTCTAATGTCTCCATCTTTTCTGCATGCCAATCAATCCCAAAATGCTCTATCATAATTCTACTGATAGATACCCTGAGTTCATTCTCTGCCATGTAGATATCTGAATACACTTCTCCTGATAATTCCAGCGATTGATTATCCTTTATTCAAACACATTTATACCAATCCCTAATCAATGCATTTTTTATACTTATTTTCAACTTTTCCAGAAAATGGTTATATCCTACTATTTTCTCACGCATTTGTGGAACCGGTACACCTATGCGTATCTGGGAATATCCAATCTTTATAGTAAATTGCCTATTCCATTCGTAGGTATCCATTTTCACTTATATCACTCCGAAAGTACATAATCGCTAATTAATAAAAAAAGCCGATACTCACATTTTACAATGTAAACACCGACCCATTTTATTAAAATCTATCTGTCATCAATTCCGTAGCTACACCCCTATATTTTAAGGCATTCTTGCATGGTTTCTATTTCACCCTTAACATCAAAACCACCGTTTCCACATGTCCTGAGTGTACAATAAAGATGTACATCCCCTAACTATTCGTTAAAACCTGATGCAATAGTCCCCTATTGAACCTAAAAAAGCTCAACACAAAACACCTACCATAAAAAGCATAGATTTACTATGCCAATTAGTATTTGCCCATAATTTTGATTTTCTAATAGATTTGCGATATGAAAATGAACAGAAGAAAAGGACTGCTTCTCTTCCAGTCCTTAATATCCCTCACATATAAACAAAATATAAATTAAAAGTTATCTACCAACTTATCATATCGATAAGATATAAAACATAATATCACAATTGTTGCTATAATATAAACAACACTTATCACTTCCATTTGCATACTACCCATCCATGCACCTCTAAGTATACGATTCAGATGAAATAACGGATTAATAATAGGTGCTATTTTTTGAAGTATATCTGGCATCATGTTTAGCGGGAATGTATTGTCTCCTAACATCATTAACGGATAAAAAGTAATAATAATCACCGTAATCGCCTGTTTGGAAGTTTTACATAATGAAAATATAGCAAATCCTGAAGCTACCGCCATCACATTCCCAATAATAAAAGCAATTAAAAATTGCCCCCAATGGTCGGTCAGACTTGCTCCATATACAAATTTTGCAAGCAATAAAATCTCCATTGCTCCTATGGTGCAGAGAACTACAGATTTGATGATCATAGCTTTGTAGATAGCTTTTAAATCAAAAGGTGTCGCCTTCAATCTTTTATATATACCCGCTTCCTTGTCATCCACCATCTGATAACCTATCATGAACATAGATACAATATAAATGACGGTAGTAAAATATCCCGGTATACACGGGTGTAAATGTATACTTTAATCTTTTCTTTGCTCATTAGTAGTCCTTTCTTTGAAGTCGCAATTTGCGACTTCAAATATCTATATCTGCTTATCCGGAGCTAATAGCAATTTATCAATTAGCGGATGAATCATACTTGTATCCGAAATCACATTTATAGCACAAAGCTTCTTCCCTGCGTCCTTGCTGGAAGCACCACAATGATATGCCTGTTCTGTAGGAAAACCATAGTCCAAAACAATAAGCCTATCATGACAGTCCGGATTCGGTTTTATTCGTAAAGCTGGATATTGCTGAACAAAATCACTTACTACAGCTGCTGTTAAAAAGCCTCTTTTCCCATGACCATTTTCCGTAAACAGAATTACTTCTACTCCCACTTGCTTCTGTGACAGAAGCTGCAAAGTCTTTGTATTCACATAATCATCCACCACATAAATACTCTTCTTAGCCTGCTGATATATATCTATGTATGCCACATCTGCTTCAAACTTCTGCCCTTTATAGATAACAAAATTTTTGAAATCCTTATCCGAAACAAAATTTTCGTTAAGAGTATCTATGCTTTTTTGAATACTATCAAATCTCTCCTCTGCTTTATTCTTCCAATCTACTGCACCTGCAACCTGCACAGATATCTCAGATACTTTTGCTGTAACAAGCCGCATCTCTGACTGAGTAACAAACTGCTGATTTTGTTTTATGTAATGTCTCATTTCCCTGAATGCACGCATAATAAAGATACTTTGCTGTTCTGCAAGCTCACCTCTGAGAACAGTTGCTAACATATAGATTCCTTGCTCTGTAAATGCATACGGTGCTTTTCTTCTTCCACCTTCCTGTCCTTCATACATATTTCGATTTCGTGAAGTCGCAAATTGCGACTTCACGAAATCTATCTCATCTTTTGTTAATTGAAACATAAAATCTTCCGGAAACCTTCTATCCAGGATTGCATTTGCAATCACCGGATCATAGAAAACTTCATCCCAGGA